>JAFEGS010000547.1 GCA_018239705.1 Verrucomicrobiota bacterium
GCTTTGCGGCTATCCTCCCAATATTCGCAATATTGCCAATGCAATACAGAATGATCCCGATTTACAAGGGAGGAAATTGGCCCTTCATGGGATTGTGGGCGGTGAAGGAATGACGGAAGATCTGCGAGATGAAATACTGGGTAAAGGCTTTACATCGGTCTTTTCATCCTATGGAGCATCTGATCTTGATATCAATATCGGCTATGAGACAGAAACGGAAGTAGACATACGTAAAGCC
Source organism: Verrucomicrobiota bacterium (assembly GCA_018239705.1). Classification (GTDB taxonomy): domain Bacteria; phylum Chlamydiota; class Chlamydiia; order Chlamydiales; family FEN-1388; genus SZAS-6. The sequence continues at coordinate 239 of JAFEGS010000547.1, forward strand.
TGTTTAAAACACCCTGAACTTGCAAAAGAGCTGTATGGCGGCGGCCCTCCTCCAATGGTATTTCATTACGATCCGCTTCACTATTTTATCGAGACGACAAAAGAGGGAGAGCTCGTCTTTACCTGCTGTCGTAAAGAGCGCGCATCTCCTCGCATTCGCTACAATTTACATGATACCGGGAAGGTCATGATGAGTAAAGATGTCGTGGCTATTTGCAAGAAGTATGGGGTCGAAATTAACCCAAAAATAAATCTGCCATTTTTATTTGTTCATGGTCGTGAAGGTACTGAAAGCTACGGCGGAAGCAAAGTGCATTATGAGCACTTAGAACAGGCAATTCGAGCACTTGATACAGATAAAAGGGTAAATCCTGACCGATTTGCGCTTCATAAGCCAAGCGAAAATGAGCTTGAATTTTGGGTGGAAGCTCAAACGGATGAAGCGTATGAAGTGCTTAAAGGTGATATAGACAACTTTCAAAGAAAGTTGATCGATAAAATAGCGGAATCAAACACAGATTTTAAAAAAATTCTTGACGGAAAGGCAAACCCCCATCCTCAGGTAAGGCTGTTCAAGCCTGGTGAAAGCCCTATGTCAATCCACTTCAAGCAAAATCCTCACAGGAAATTACAGAGAGTGGTAAAAGATAGCGCTGAACTAAAAGAGCAGCTAGCAAAGGCGTCTGATTCACATATAGTGACGCATGCGAACTATCCAGTATGAAGAAATGGTTAAATGTGGAGTATATGTTCCTGAGAAAATGTTCCTTGGGTGTATTCAGGAGGGAAATAGCAGCTGCTGATGGTCTCAAATGAGGTAAAATGGACCCCTTCCCTACCAAATTTTGATATAAAAACTTGATCTGTCAGGCACATGTAGAAATGTGCAGTTTCTGGGCCGGGTCCACGATTCTTAACGG
>JAFEGS010000548.1 GCA_018239705.1 Verrucomicrobiota bacterium
GCAATTGGCTCCTGAAATCTGCTGTTTTATGACATCAGACACTACCTCTAAAAGAGCGGGAAGATCTTGTCGAAGCTGCTCTGACATCCCCGACACCGTCGACGCGCCATATGATGAAAAATTAAATAATGACATACTATGAATCCCCCGGTAGTAGATGCTGCGGTAGATCCTTGAATGAGCTCACCTTATCACCCACAAAATCGATCACCCACACACGATCAAAAGCCTTTTTTGGCCATTTTTCCGGATTGGATACGCCAACAGCTTCAGCGATCATTGCTATGTGTGCGTGCTGCCAGCAGATGAGCACCATCTTCCCCTCATAGCTCGGCTCATCCATAATCTCTTTTGCAAGCTCCTCCACCTCTTCAACAATATACTTTACGTAAAAAGGCACTTCAAATGCATTTGCCAAAGCAGAAACTGTCTGAATAGAGCGTGTAGAGCGATGGTTTTTACTCGATCTTGGGGCATAGACAGCAGCACAGGGCTTAAATTTGTCAGCATTTGGAGGATCGATAAAGAAGGGAACAAGCGCTGCGGCCCTTTCAAAGCCCCTTTGAGACAATGTATCGCCCTCTTCAGGCTTTTCAGCGTGGCGAAGCAGAACGACCTGCGCAGGTGTGCCATACAGTGCCGTAGAGGCAAAAAGCGCAATAAAGAGAGAGGCTATAGTACGTTTCATTTTCAGTTTCCTCATAAAGCAGAAAGCGGCCATGTCTGTTTTAAGGCGTGAATGCACGCCGCAGCTACCTGGCCAATATGTTCAAGCCCTGCTTGCGCCGGTACTATCAGAGCAGTGTAGAGATGTTTAGGCACTTCCACAAACGCATACTGCATGACGGTAGAAAAAACAAGCGCCGCAGGCTGCAAGATCTTCTCGTTAAGAAGCCTCACACCTGACGCCAAAGCCCGGCAGGCCGGCACTAAAGTAGCGTTGGAAACAGCTTCGATCAACTGTCCAGCAGGCACCAGCACGGAGCTATACATAAACTTTCCAAAAGGCTCTATCACATTGGCATAAATTTTTTCCGGCAGCGTCACAAAGAGGCTTTGCGCTATGGAATAAACTACTTTTGCAGCTGGAACCAAAATGCTTTGAGCTATTGGATAGATCTCCTGTACAGCCGGTATCAAAACCTTGACTATAGCA
>JAFEGS010000549.1 GCA_018239705.1 Verrucomicrobiota bacterium
CTCTTGAAGAAGAGAGCCAAGCGCTAAAGTCTCTGCAAAAGACCAGTCAATTGAGATCTGTTTTGCGCGCTCACTCACTGCGTGCTGGAGTCGGGGATGGAGCGAAAAACCTTCCGGAACCTTCGTAATTGCCTTTATAATATCTTCAAGACGCTTTCGGTCAACTGCAGTACTCGCCTCTTCCTGCACAGCTACTACCTTGACCTCTTTGATAGGCCTTTTCTGCTTCACTTCGTTCAGCGTTGTTTGAAGTGCCTGCCTCATTGCGTTGTCAGCCTCTACAATTGCCTCTTTCGCGAGTATACCGCTCTCTATGAGCTTCTTTGCATAGAGCGCGCGAATGGGCTCTTTCTTTCGAAGCGACTGGTAAAGGAGCGGCTGTGTAAAGGCAGGCTCATCTCCCTCGTTATGGCCATGCTTTCGATAGCAGTCAAGGTCGATAAAGACATCGATACCAAAGCGCTTTCTCACCGCAAAGGCGCACTCAATCGCCCAGATGCAGCGCTCCGGCTCTTCAGCATTGACATGGATGACAGGCAGCCCAAAGGCTTTGGCGATATCGGTACAGTACAGTGTCGATCTGCTATCTTCAGGAGAAGCTGTGAAGCCAACATTGTTGTTAATAACTATATGGACAGTCCCGCCGGTGCTGTACCCTCGAAGCTGCGAAAGCTGCAGCGTTTCGTAGACAACACCCTGACCGGCAACTGCAGCATCGCCATGGATAAGAAGAGGGACGCTGTAAACCCCTACATTTTGGTGCGCCCGCACAATCCCCTCCATAACAGGGTCGACTGATTCGAGATGGCTGGGGTTGTCGACAAGCCAAAGATCGAGCATGTTTCCTGAAGCAAGCGTGACCCTTGAGCGATAGCCCTTGTGGTAGGGAACATCGCCTGAGCCCTCAAACTGGCCATAGGGAATATCTTCGAACTCACAAAAGAGCTGCTCACAGGGCTTGTTCAAAATGCTGGTAAGTACGTTCAAACGGCCTCGATGAGACATCCCAAAGACCACCTCTTGAGCGCCATCGGCTGCTACCTTCTCGAGAAAAGAGCCAATCATCGGTATGAGTGTCTCTGCACCTTCTATGGAAAAGCGCTTCTTGCCCACATACTTGGTGTGTAAAAAGCTTTCAAACAGCTCTGCACG
>JAFEGS010000054.1 GCA_018239705.1 Verrucomicrobiota bacterium
TGATTTGGTTTATGGATTATTCTACTCTCTTTTTTACTGCTGTTCAGGCAGCGCTCTTAGCTGGAAATATTATCCACAACAGCTTCAATTCTCCTTTTCAGGTATTTCTGAAAGAGGGCGAAAATAACCTCGTCACCGAGGTAGACCTCGCTGCAGAAAAGGCAATTATCGGCACTGTTCAAAGCCGCTTTCCCGATCACGCTATTCTTTCTGAGGAGCAAGGGTATACGGCAGGGACAGATTCTCCCTTCCTCTGGATTATTGATCCACTCGATGGGACCTTTAACTTTGCCCACAACGTGCCGCTGTTTGCTGTGAGTATTGCTGTAGCCTACAAAGGTGAACTTATTGTCGCAGTTGTCTACCAGCCGGAGACGAACGAGCTTTTTACAGCACAAAAGGGAGAAGGCGCCTATTTGAACGGCAAGAAACTCTCAGTCAGCAAGAGACACAATATAGGAGAGGCGCTTCTTGGAACAGATATAAGCAGCCAGTATCACCGTATAGGCAATTCCAAAGGCATTTTACGAAGTCTTGGTGCCGCTGTGCTGGGTTTAAGCTATGTCGCAGCAGGGCGCTATGATGGCTACTGGGTACCGGGCTTGCAGCCTTGGGACATTGCTGCGGGTAAATTGCTCGTGGAAGAGGCTGGAGGTATTGTGACCAAGCTGGATGGCAAACCTTATGCCGATTTTGTGCCTGCATCGCTCTGCGCCTCCAATCGACTGCTCCATGATGCCATCCTCAAAGGGGCAACATGACGGATCGTATTTTTCTCGATGCTATTACCACTACAAAGCCATCTGGGCAGTGTATACAGGCGTTATTACCCTTTTTTGAGACCTGCTTTGGGTCAAGTAGCTCTCCCCACCAGATGGGTAGCGAGCAGCTGGTGCATGCCGAAAAAAGTGTAGCTGCCATCTACGATCTTTTTGGGGCAGCGGCAGATGCACAGTTTGTCTTTACCTCATCGGGTGCTGAGGCTGTCTCACAGGTGATTATGTCAGTCTACCGCTCTGTTGCGCGAAAACTTGGAAAAACCCATTTTGTTACTCGCTCTATTGACGAAGCTCCAGCCATTTTTGCCATTTCGCAGCTCGAAGAGGAGGAGTGCTATCTTCGCATGGCTCACTGCTCAAAAGAGGGATATGTCACATGCGAAGCAGTCGGAGATGCAATCTCTCCACGGACTGCGCTCGTTTCGATGTCGCTTGCCTGCGGCCTTACAGGAGTTATCCAGCCGGTTGAAGAGATTGCAGCGCTATGCAAAGAGCGCGCAATCTTACTCCATCTCGATGTGACGCATGCAGTTGGCAAGCTCGATGTGTTTCTTTCGCATGCCGACTGTATAACCTGTAATGGGGAGCAGTTTCATGCGCCAAAGGGCACTGGCATTCTCCTAGCAAATAAAAATTTCCATTTACATCCCCTGATCCATGGAGAAGGTGAGCAGGAGCAGCTTCGAGGCGGCGCTCTGAATGTACCCATGCTTGCAAGCTTAGGACAGGCAGCTCTTGAGGCAAAACAGCACCAGAACCTTTACTGCACTGAAGTTGCACGGCTTCGCGCCCTCTTTGAACTAGGGATTGAAGAGGCCTATCCGGAAGCACAGGTCCTGTTTCAGGGCTCGGAGCGCTTGCCTCACTGTACAGTGGTAGCCTTTCCCGGCATTCATAGCGAGCTTTTGGCCTTTGCACTCAGCCGTAAGGGCGTCTATGCTTGCATGGGCGGTGGGCCATTCCAGCAGATGGAAAAGGTGCTCACAGCTTGCCAGGTAGATCCACTCCTCGCCCAGTCTGCCCTATCGTTTAGCCTTTCAAAGGATACACAGGAGGCAGAAATCGAAAGAGCGATTGTACTTATTGCAGATGTTGCCAAGCGACTACGGCGCGTCTCAAAGGCGGTGGTGTGATGATCAAAACATTTCCATGGGCACGCTACAGTAGAAAACTGGCAATGCGCATTGAAAACCCCTATTGTGTAGGGATCTTCTCTGTTGAGGATGCAACCGAGCGCCATCTCCATTTGGCTAAGGGCTCTGTTGGAGAGATACAAGCGGGGAATTTTTTGGTCTTTTACTGGCTTGTCGATCCCGAAGATGGGGTAATTATCGATGCCAGATTCCAGGCCTTTGGCAATTCGGCGCTTGTTGGTGCCTGTGAGGCAGCCTGTGAGCTTGTAATAGGAAAAAACTATGACCAGGCGAGGCGAATGAGTGCAGAGCTCCTCGACAGGCATCTACAGGATAAAAGTAAGCTCCCTGCATTTCCGGAAGAGACCTTTGCCCATCTCAATCTTGTTGTGGATGGCCTGGAGCGCACGGCTGAAAGCTGTAGTGGTATTCCTTTAGCAGAAACGTATGTGGCTCCACCTATTGCTATGCACGATATCGAAGTGGTAGAAGGGGGCTTTCCCGGCTGGCAGGAGCTAACAGCAAAGCAAAAAATGGGGGTGATCGAATCGGTCCTTGAAACAGAGGTGCGGCCCTATATTGAACTTGATGCCGGCGGAGTAGAGGTTGTGGATCTGGTCAATGAGAAGGAGGTGATTATCGCCTATAAGGGCTCCTGCACCTCGTGCCATTCGGCGACAGGCGCTACGCTCTCTTTTATCCAGCAGATTCTGCGGGCGAAAGTTTTTCCCGACCTCGATGTGATCCCGCAGATCTAGCAAAAAATTTCACCACTGTGAATGGGGAAGATCTGCCCTGTAGAGGTTTCAAGAAGAAGATTCCCGTCCGGGATAATTTCGACAATCGACCCTTCTACCGTTGTGAAGTGTGTCTGGACAATGGCGTGTTGAGAGACCATCCACTGCACCCTTTGGTGCCAGCTATCGATGCTTTGCTGAAAGCCAAACTCTATTGCCTCTTGCAGTTTTTGCACAAAGAGATCGACAAATGTTCTTTGGACAGCCTGTACATCAAAGGGATGGCCCGTTTCTACATACATCGAGGTGGCTTTTTTAGGTAGCAACTCAAGTTCTTCAACTGGCATATTGATATTTAGCCCGCAGCCAACGATGATATAGTGGCAATTTTCGAGAGGTTCCACCTCGACGAGAATGCCGGCGATCTTCTTTCCTTCGACTAAGAGGTCATTTGGCCATTTGATTTGCGATTCAATGCCAAAGCTTAAGAGAAGGTCTGAGACGCAAAGAGCTGTGGCTTGGGAAAAAGAGAAGGGCTGAAAGTCTTTGTGGGGCCAAAAAAGGGCAAATGAGAGCAGGCTATTTTGTCCTTTGCTACTCTGCCAGGGTCTTCCGTGACGGCCTCTTCCTTTCGTTTGCTCATCGCACGTGATGACGTGGAGGCAGCTCTTGTCAAAGGAGGCGCGGTGAGCCTTTGCCCAAGTATTGGTAGAGTCGAGTGAACTATGATGGTGCCATTGAATATTCATACGTAGGTAAAATTATGTGGACAAGTAGGTATTTAAGGCGAATAGATTTTCGCGCTGTGTGTATAATTTTTGCACTGTGTGCTATTAGCCTGCTCATAATCTCCTCATATTCAGGGCAGTCACTGACCGGAGAGCTTGAAGAGACAGGATTTTTTACCTCCACGGTAAAAAAACAGATACAATGGTTTTGTATTGGCTGGGCCATCTTCTTTTTCTTTGCCGGCTTCGACTACAATAAATTGCGAGAGTTTGCCTGGTTTTTGTATCTACTCACCGTTGTAGCGTTGATAGGGCTGTTCTTTACCGATCCGATCCAGCGGGTTCATCGCTGGTACCGCATTCCTTTTTTGTCGCACAATCTTCAGCCATCAGAGTATGCAAAATTGGCTGTCGTCATTGCCTTGAGCTGGTTTTTGGAACGTCGCGCGTCTGTCTGCCGGCACCTGTCCACCGCAATAGGTGGCCTTATCATTGCCGGAATTCCCTTTCTCCTGATTCTCAAACAGCCTGACCTCGGAACTGCACTGGTCTTTTTTCCGATGACAGTGGTAATTTTTTATTTTGGCGATCTGGCTCCCTTTGTGATTCGCAGTATGCTCTTTTGTGGATTAGCTGCTCTCGTGCTTGTCTGTGCCTTTTTTACGGGGATTATCTCACATGAAGGAGCGAGGCCCTATTTTTCAAAGTTCTTAAAAGAGTATCAGTACGAGCGCTTAAATCCAAATACCCATCACCAAAAGGCCGCGTCGACTGCTATAGCAGTAGGTGGAGTGTCTGGGGTGGGCTGGAAGGAGAGTGAATATGGCCGCGGAGGGTCTCTGCCCTATCCACATACAGATTCGGCTTTTGCTGCCTTTGGTGAGGAGTTTGGGTTTATTGGGCTGGCGATCCTCCTCGTGCTTTTTTATGGGCTGCTCTATTGTAGTTTTCAAGTGACAGCAGTAGCGAAGGACCCTTTTGGAAGGCTTCTTTCGGCGGGTATCAGTGTTTTTCTTGCTGTACATATTATGGTCAATATCGGCATGATGTGCGGGATTCTTCCCATTACGGGTGTTCCTTTGGTGCTGGTCAGCTATGGCGGCTCTTCCGTTCTCAGCACGATGATGGCCTTGGGAATATTGCAGAGCGTGTATAGTCGGAGGTTTATGTTTTAATGGTAGCCCATTTTCTTTTTGAGCCTGGCGAGTGGCTAGGCGCCGGTCAGGTGACCTTTACGATGAGTCCCGATCTTCTCTATTTTAGGACAAAATGGTCTGTAGCTAAGCAGGAAGATGCCACATTTTTGTGCTCACAGACAGTAGAGATTATTGGCGGAGACAGCATGCTCAACGTCTTTTCGATCTCTCCCACAAGCGAGCGCACCTTTGGCATTGTTCTGAGTAATGAAGTGCTGGGTGAATTTATAGGCACAGGGGTAGTAGAGCCAGAAATTGTGGCGTGGGAATTTCGCGACATGGGGACATTTGAGGGCTATGAAGTGTATGAGCGCACTCAGGAAGATGAATACAGCATGCATGCTGAATACCTCTCCTCCGATGGGGCTCGGACAATGATCCGAGGGAAAATCTGGAGAAAGAAAGGCTTACCAATATAATAGAAATCTGGCATGACGGAAGAAACCTGAGGTTTATTATGAAATTTGTTGCGTTGTTAGGGCGGATCTTCTATTCGCTCATTTTCATCACTTCAGCACTGCAGCATTTTACACCAGGCACAATTGCCTATGCAGCAAATGCAGGAGTGCCCCTCCCTATACTGCTCGTTCCCTGTGCTGGGATAATGGCTTTTGTGGGCGGCTGTAGCATTCTTTTTGGCTACAAGGCGCGCTGGGGAGCACTGCTACTGATTCTCTTCCTCGTGCCGGTGACGCTCATGATGCACCAGTTTTGGGAGTCTTCAGATCCTGCAATGGAAAGCATGCAAAAGATTATGTTTTTCAAAAATCTATCGATGCTCGGAGGGGCCCTTCTCATTAGCTATTTTGGATCAGGCCCTCTCAGCATGAAGGAATAGGCTCTTACTTAATCTCAAAGACGAGCTTGACATTGGCGCTGAGTTCAATGTCAGGCGTTTCGAGAAAAAGTGTGCTGTTTGCCATTTTTGCTGCATATTGGATGCCGTGAATGGGTCGTGGCATAATCTCAGGTGGCTGATCGAGTGAGATGTCGAGTACTCTCACGATTGTAACCTTGGCAGAGTCGGCAAGCACCTGCGCATCCTGCAGCGCATGAGCGGTTGCTTCAGCAATCACTTCACTTCGGTAGATGTGGGGATCCTTTATACCAAAGCTCAGATTTGATACCTGATTCACTCCGGCCTTGGCAGCTGCGTCGATGAGAAGAGGAACAAGCTCGAGCCTTTGTGTCTTTATCGTGAGGCTGTTTGTCACATCGTATGCAATGATCGATTGCTTAAAGTCAGAAGGTGGATTTTTTGGATAGGGTGTATAGACAGGCTGGATGCTGAATTGTCCTGTGTGGTATTCGCTCTTAATAAGGCCCTCTGTTTGAAGGGTTCTAATGAGCTTTTGCATTGTTTCATTATTGTGTACGAGTGCTTTTTCAGCGCTATCGCCCTGAGTTTCGATGCTTAAAGAGAGCGTGATCTCATCTGCCGGCTTTTCAAGGCGCACGTTGCTGCTCACAGTAAGCTTTGCAGGGGGTAGCGATTTTCCGGCCTGGCAGTCAGCTACTGCAGCAAGTAATACTAGACTGATGTATACGAGAAGTTTCATGTATGTATCTCCCGATTTTATTTCATGATATTCTCACTAATGGCTTAGATTTTTTGCAATCTGATCAAAAAAAAATCTGAAGCCTACAAGTAGGCTTCAGATCAGATGTACCGGACTGTAGCAGTCTTAAGTGTTATGCTGCGCGAATCTTGATATCAACACCGGCAGGAAGAGCGAGCGTCTTTAGCGCGTCGATCGTCTTTGGTGTTGGGTTCAAAATATCTACAAGTCTTTTGTGCGTGCGCATCTCAAACTGCTCTCGCGATTTGCGGTCGATGTTTGGTGAGCGCAGTACTGTGAAGATCTCTCTCTTGGTTGGAAGTGGGATTGGACCCACTACCATAGCACCAGAGCGCTTTGCTGTTTCAACAATGTCGAGCACAGAGCGGTCCAGCAGACGACCATCATAGGCCTTCAAGCGAATGCGAATTCGCTGTCTTGACGCTTTGGGCGCTTGCTTTTCCTTAGATTGTTTCTCTTGCTTGGGTTGCTTTTCTAGTTTTGCCATTGCCTAGCCTATTTCTTAATGATTT
>JAFEGS010000550.1 GCA_018239705.1 Verrucomicrobiota bacterium
GAGGCGACTGCAATATAACCCATCACACTGGAGCTGTTTTGACAGAATCCCTTAGCTGTTCGTAATGATTCTCTTGCGTTGCTAGTTCTTGCATAGCCTTTTCATGATCTTCTTGTACTGTATACTTCGGAGGTAGATCATACATGTACATACAAATCAACTTCTTTGTCACTTTTCAGGCTATTGCAAAATGTCTTCACAATTTCGATATCTTTATTACTTTCCAGCCTGTTTATTGCTCGATTTTCTCCTTAAAGCCTGTAATGATAAAGTATTTTTATTAATCATGCAACAAAATAGCCAAAAAATAACATAACATAAATTATCAGACGTTGATTTTGTAGAGGAAAAGTACATTCTAACTACAAAAAATCTTCTGAGATTTCTTCGCTTGCTTTGCGGTTTTTCTATTATTTCCTTACAGTCACTCCCTTTTTTCACCGTTATTCTTCCAGTTTCTCCAGAAAAAATGGAGATTTTGGCTGAGTTTTCATAAATTTCATCTATAGAAGAAAAACATTGAGACGAGCGTCCTTTCAGCCTTTGTAAAGATGAACACCATCCAGCTCTATCTTGCCATAGGCGATGAGAAAAAGAGTAAAACAGCCAATCATAACGAAAAAATACAGATAAAAATTGAAATCGACACCGAGCCACCCCCACATGCCCGTGTTCAAAATCGTCTCGTGCTGAACCCCGTCTCCTTCTATGTGCTGACGCTACACCAAAGCGATCTCTTTGCAGGCAAGATGCATGCGGCACTCTATCGCGCCTGGAAAGGAAGGGTGAAAGGACGCGACTGGTACGATATTATTTGGTATATCACAAATAAAGTTCCCTTAAGCCTTACCTATCTTGCATCCTGCATGCGACAGGCCGGCAATCTTCACGTAGATGAATCGCTCACCCGCAATCGGCTGCTTGAACTTGTGTACGAAAAAATAGAGGCTATTGACTGGGCAAGCGCCAAGGCTGATATGCATCCCTTTATTTCCGATCCTGAGCGGCTCGATATCTGGTCTCCCCTCTACTTTCATGAGCTACTCTCACACATCGCAGTAGAAAATACATAAAAAATTACATAAAAATTATTTTACAATATATGGGTTATTAGCTATTCTAGGTGCCTGCATATATTTCTCCAGA
>JAFEGS010000551.1 GCA_018239705.1 Verrucomicrobiota bacterium
CCCAACACGCACATCGTGATGCATGGATCGAGCTCAGTACCGCAAGATCTTTTGGCCATCATCAATAAATTCGGCGGAAATATCAAAGAGACCTACGGTGTACCAGTCGAAGAGATCAAGCGCGGCATCGCCGCAGGCGTTCGCAAAGTCAATGTCGACACCGATAATCGCCTCGCCATGACAGGTGCGATACGGAAGTTCATGATGGAAAATCCTGCTGATTTTGACCTTCGCGACTACATGAAAGAGGCGCGCAGTGCTATGCAGAAGCTGTGTGAAGGCAGAATGAGAGACTTTGGCCAGGCCGGCTACGCAAGTAAGGTGCCAATTATCACGTTGGAAGAGATGGCAAAGCGGTATGCTGCCGGACAGTATGGTGAAAGCGCAAAACCTCGCACCAAGTTTCCCTAAAATGGCAGTAAACACAGAAAGCAGAGTTCCAGCCCAATACCCCGTCGACTGTGTTGGGCTGGAGACAATCGCTCAACTGCCTCCAATGAAAGAGTTAGTTCTTTCTTTGCAGTTTGATAATAATACGTTAACAGATGCTGTTATTTTAAATTTTACTTGTTTTAATAACCTCAAAAATCTGGTTATCTATAACAACAAAGCTGTTACAGGAGCTACGTTTCACGCGCTCCCTGTATCTCTTGAGACATTCAACTGTTTTGGATGTAGCCTTGTCAAAGAGGCCATTACAAACATCACTCACCTCAAAGACTTGAAAAAACTTCACCTCGCTGATGGCAACCTTGCTGGCGCTGCCTTCAGCAAGCTATCTGCCTCCATTGAAATAGTCTCTTGCATACTTCTTGGCCTCACCGATGACGATGTCCCAAGTTTTTCTCATCTCAAGAAATTGAAAGAGCTAACCGTCGATTCTAATAGTGGCATCACGGGAGCTACATTCAAAACACTCTCCCCTTCTCTTGAATCGCTCTCCTGCTTTAGCTGCGATCTCATCGATGCTGCCATCACAAATATTACCCATCTCAAAGAGCTGAGATCGTTTATCCTATCTGCAAATCTCAGAATCAGAGGGACCACGTTCAACCATTTGTCGAAGACTCTTGAAAAGCTGTACTCTTTAAGCAACGCCCACACAGTGGCTGCCATTGCCTCTTTAGTGCACCTAAAGCGGCTGCA
>JAFEGS010000552.1 GCA_018239705.1 Verrucomicrobiota bacterium
CAACCGCAGGAAGTCCTTTTCGTCGTTAGTGTCGTTTAAGTCCTTTTCGTCGTTTTCGTCTTTTGTGTCGTTTGTCCTTTTCGTCGTTTGTCGTTTATTTTAAATTACTTACTTTGTAGTGCTTCAGCAAGGTCTTGTCTTCGCGCAGCAATAATCGGTACCAGCTGCTTGTCCGAGAGCTGGAAGAGCCATGAGGGGAGGATGTACTGCGCCCAGGAGTCGAAACAGATCTTGCGAACGACTTTTGCAACGCCCCAAAGCTCATCGGCGCGGGTTTTCACGTTTGTGACATGCACATGTGGGTGAGGAACTGTTTGGCCAGCTGCTGGGTGGTCGGCAAAGGTAATGTAGCCGATGGAGAAGCCCTTTTTGGCGTAGACTCTATTCACTTTGGAGCCCGTTTTCATTGCCTCTACAAAGGCCTCCTTTGTAAAGTCAGAGGTGTGCTCTTTCGACACGATGAGAAAGTCATTTTCTGTAATAGGCTTAAAGTTATAGAGGAGGTGTGTGGTAGTCCCTTCTTGTACCTGTTGGGCTTCAATTCGATCAGGTTTGCAGAAGGCATCTTTGCCCTCTGTTACAACAGGAAGCTCGAGCAGATCTGGGGACTGTAAGAGCTCTCTTAAGTCCTCTCTTGCTCCAAGAGTTTTCTGCTCTGTGTAGGCGCGGTGTGGAAAGAGCAGGTTCCAGGTAACTTGGATTTGCCTTAGCTTTGAGCCTAAGCCTACCTTTGGAAAGGGAATAATCTGGCGCAAAATGACACCTGTTTTTGCATCAAGGCGCTCTAAATAGTAGCGACCAATGGCAAGGGAAGGTGACCAGTAGTTTTGGAGCTTTCGGTAGACGTCGTAAATGCGCTCGTAGGTTTGCTCATCATCCTGTTTTACATCAATTTCAAGAGCGCCCGGAGCTAGAGGAACTTGCGGATCTTGCACGCGAATATAGTCATCTTCAAAGTATATACCAGCTGTTGCTTTCATGGAAAAACCTCCTGTTGTGAGGTACTAAGAGTAGCAGCACGAGAGGTTAAACGCCAAGAGGAATCATGGCACGATCATCAATCGATTTTGTCCTAAAAATAAAGCCAATTAATTCCTTATTACGCTTCCCATATTTTTTCCTAGCCTTTGAATGGCCAAGAG
>JAFEGS010000553.1 GCA_018239705.1 Verrucomicrobiota bacterium
TATCCTTAATGTCCACAACAGTGACGATACTGCTGTTTTTCACGATGCTGATGTTCTCTTTGAGTACCCGAAGCTTCGGCCCCCCATCTAAAAGATCGATCTCGTCAGTTACCTCAAAGCCCAGCTTTTGCAGCATCAAAAAGGCTCCCTTCGTCAGAGAATCAATCTGGCCGGTAGCCTCCTGGACTTGCCTCGGAAGGAGAGAGATGTAGATGGGATGTTTTGGCAGAAACTGGCTGATAAACCCTCTGCCATATTCAAGCATCTCATGGACCTGCTCGAGCGGCATGTTGAAGAAATGGCGGCCAATGCCCTCCCAGAAGGGGCTTGAGTTATTTTGATCGATTATGCCGCGTAGCTCTGCAAAAAAGCTGCCTGTAAATCGCTCCGGAAAGAGGCGTACGAAGAAAAAGCGTGCAAAGGAGAGGAGCTTCCCAACGCCCGTATGGCGATATTCCGGCAGGACAAACAGCGAACAGATCTCCGAGGGGCCTCTCACATAGGAGATGGGTGTAAGCAAAGGTATTTTTTTAACTACGGCAGGAAGGTGTGAGGGCACATCGAGGTATTCTTTGCGAAAGAAGTAGAGCGGCTCATTTCCTCCTGTGGTAGCAGCAATTGCTGACACGCCGAGGAGGGTGTTGCTGTCGGTCTCCACAGCTGCAAAGAGGTAGAGCTCATTTCCTGGCGTCGTAATTTCTTTTTGGAATGAGGCAGATGAATTTTCTATCCGATGCTCAAGCAGCTTTGGGCTTTTTGGAAGTGTGTAAAAGCCAAGGTGCGCCCTACTTGCAATATGGATGAACTGCGGCAGGTCATCGTATTGGATCGGTCTGAAAATAATCATGAACAGTCTCTTATGGTTTTCCCTATTATTTCCATAATGGGGTCGATATCCTTAAGCTCTAGCGCTCCTACAGGCAGCAAGAAGCGAAGCCTTGTCGGGTTGAAGCCGGCTGTAAAGGCGATAATGCCATTTTCAAAGAGCTTCATCGCAAACTGCTTGACTTTGTCGGGCTTTCCGTTGAAGGGCGTGCAGCCAATCATTGCCCCGGTGCCGTAGGGGCCTTTGAGTACCTTGTTATACTTTTCGAGCCCTTTGACAAAGGCGCGATTGAGTATGGCAATTTTACCGCTAGAT
>JAFEGS010000554.1 GCA_018239705.1 Verrucomicrobiota bacterium
AAGATAAAGGTTTCCCATCTAGGCTTGGCCTCTCGCCCTAAATGCAAGAAACAGAGGAGCTGCACCAAGGCCTGTACAAAGGCTAGGGCAACAATCGTAAAACAGAGCTCTACCTTTTCGAGCATATTTGTGATCACAAGAGTAAAGGAAGCTCCTGTCAGCAATACGCAGACGAAAAATCCCGTTAGATAAGCGCCGAGCGAGCCGTGCCATTCCTTTTTAATCTCAATTAAACTGTCCTCTGTAGTCATACTAAAGCACTCCCATCAAGTAGACAAATGTAAAGATGAATATCCAGATCAAATCCAAAAAGTGCCAAAATGAAGAAAAAATGGCAAGCCTTCGGAATGTGTCCACAGTTATTCCTGAGATGCCTATTTGCACCATCATCACCGCCATCCACAAGAGTCCAACACTTACGTGGAACCCGTGCGTACCCACGAGAGTAAAAAATGAGGACAAAAAGGCGCTTTGCTGCCAGCTGTGACCCTCTTCGACCAGGTGTGTAAATTCTCTGAGTTCCATGCCAACAAAGGAGGCGCCAAGTAAAAATGAAACGGCAAGCCAGATGATAGTGGCCCATTTTCGATCCTTTAAAGCTGACAGCATGCTAAAGCCGCACGTTAATGTACTGCATAAGAGGACGGCTGTTTCTATGCCGGCTTCTTTCAGATCAAAAATATCGCGCGATGAGGGGCCTCCAAAGGTGTTATTGTGGAGGACTGCATAGGTGCAAAAAAGTGAGGCGAAGAGAAGGCAGTCGGTCATCAGGTATATCCAGAAGCCTAACGTGGCTTTAGAGAAGGTGCCCTGGTGCGGATCGGGCATCTGTGTATCCGGATGCGCATCCAGTAGATCATAATGGTGAACTGTCATATTCCTTTACCCCGCAGTAAACATTCCATTTCAATCTTCTTTACCTCATCAACTGAAATGATCATATGTGTATCTTTTCCCGAAAGGCGAATGATCAGACAGGCTATAATCCCGGCAAAGGAGAGTGCTGAGAGCCACCAGATGTACCAGGTAGTGGCAAATCCAAAAATGAGGCATAACATGCCAATATAGAATCCCATTGGAGTATTAACGGGCACGTGGATATCTTCATACTGTGCTGTCTGTGGAAGAGCGTTT
>JAFEGS010000555.1 GCA_018239705.1 Verrucomicrobiota bacterium
GGGCTAAGGATTGGGAAGAAATTCATCATACAGCCGAGGGTATGATTGACTGGCTTGGGGGCTATGTGGATGTCTCTGGAGGAATTCCCTCAGTTAAGACGCTAAAGCGAGTAATCAGCCTACTCCCAACAGATCGCTTGGGACAATTAATGCAGAGCTTTGCGTTGCTCATAAAAACCAACCCGACTGACTCAGGGCCCTCAAATACCATCGCCATTGATGGCAAAAGTCTCAGGGGATGCTGTGGGTGGAACGAAAAAGATCGCCCGCTGCATTTGCTTCATGCATGGAGCTCGAACTCGAAACTCTGTATCGGTCAGGTATCAGTGGATGAAAAATCGAATGAGATCACGGCGTTACCGAAACTGATAGAACTTTTGGAAATTAAAGATGCGGTTATAACGACAGATGCAATGAATACCCAAAAAACCACCGCCGAGGTGGTCATCAGCAAGAAAGCCGACTACATACTACCCGTAAAAGAGAATCAACCTAGCCTTCGCCAAGACATCGACTTACTGTTCAAAGAAGCGGATTCCAAGGAATTTAAAGGCTTCGATGCAGCGAAAAGGGAGACAATCGATAAGACAGGCGGGAGAATAGAGGTTCGTACCTACGATTTGCTCGATGGTAGCGATTTGGAGGTACTAAAAGACTGGACTGGTTGTACTTGTATTGGACGCGTGACACGCAAGAGAACGAAAGGTGGGAAAACAAGCCGTGAGACTTGCTACTACATAACGAGCCTAGACTTAGATATAGATAGATTTGCCAAGTCCGTGCGGGATCACTGGGGAATAGAGAATGGTCTACACTGGTCGTTAGACGTCCTATTTAGTGAAGATCACCATCGCTATCAAGACAGAATTGGTGCCGCCAACCTCTCGGTGATTAGAAAATTAGCCCTAGCAATAGTCTCAAGAGATACAACAAAGAAGGGGGGTAGGCCTGCTAAAATGATGCGAGCAGCGACCTCTCCCACATTCCGTGATCACCTGTTAAAAAATTGCTTTTAATGGTCGGTCACCTGGAACACCCACCCATCTTCTCGCAATTTTTGGGCACCCACGTTATAGTTCCCTTGACGTTAGAGGTGACACATGAAATTTACGCAATCACATGAATGGCTCAG
>JAFEGS010000556.1 GCA_018239705.1 Verrucomicrobiota bacterium
GAAGCAAGCGAAGAATTCGCGAAGATTATTTTGTAGTTTATAAAAAAATCTTCGCGAATTCTTCGCTTGCTTCGCGATCTTCGCGGTTTAACACTCATCCAATCAAACCTTTCTAAGCAAGCTCGAAAGCTCCTTGTCTTCCAGCAGCTTCCCCCTGTAAAAGCTCTTCTTTAGCCCCTCATTAAGAAATGCTCTTGCTTTGTCCTCATCTGCCTGTGCCAGTGCTATGATAAACTGCCTGAAAAGCTCGTGTCGGCCGTCCAAGCTCAGCATATCGCACGCGAGAAGTGCAAATAATTCCTTTAAAGACTTTTCCCAATACTTTGTGGTGCAGGTTTTTTGCAGAAAGGGTGCGGTAATGTATACTTTCAGTATTTCCACGTACTGCGCTTCAGTTGCAAAGAAATGGCGGTTTTTGGCCTGTGTCAGGAGGTAGAGAGTAATAGTGACAAATTCATCAGTTGTAACGGGGCCCCTATTTTCTTCTACGCATAGTGAGACGAGCTGCTCTACAAGCCTTTTTATGAGAGGATATCCCTTACTAGCTGCGTCTTGGTCGCTATAGGTGATGCGCTGCGTTGTATCATCCATCATGCAGTCAATCATGGAGCCTAGAAGCGGAACTTTCCATGCCTGCTTGGTACCGGTGTCATGGTTGTTTACAAGGAGTGTTATGTGTTCATACGACATTGCAAAAGCTGCGCTAAGGATTTTTTCAAAGGTAGCTATCCGCCTTTCATCATCCTTCCCAAAGAGCGATGGGGAAGAAGCGAGCATGATATCAAAGAGGATGTGCAGAGCCGTTGGCAGCTTGGCATTGATCAGAAATGCTACCACGTCGTTAAAGAGGGAGAGCTTTACTCCAGGCTCAAGACTCACCTCTGTCCGCTCGCCAAACTTGGTGATAAAGGTCGTTTTGTAGAGGATCTCGGGGTAGGCATCAAAGAGCCTGTACTTTTCAAGGGTATTGTAGAGAGCTTTTGCTCGCTGTACATTTGCTACGTAGACGATAGGACTACATGTACTCAGAGGAGAAAAAACCAACTTTTCAAAAATGGGCGCTAGCGTTTTGCATCTTTTATTGCCTCCCGATAGGCCATCGATCATCCTCCCCACAAGCTCTAGCCGTAT
>JAFEGS010000557.1 GCA_018239705.1 Verrucomicrobiota bacterium
GCATCTCGAAGACCATTATCTTTACCAAACTGGTCAAATGACTGCGCCATTCTCTCTTCAAAGCGCTGTTTATAGGGCTGCAAAACTTGCGCCACTGTTTTTGAAAAGGCCTCTTTTATCATATCCCTCTACCTTACGATTTTACTTGAACTTCTGGCTTCACAGATGCCTGTATCCTGCTGTTGTCTTCTACAATGCCGCCAAAATTGATGCATGGATGGCACTGAACATGCTTACCGACGAGTGTACCGGGATTCATCACCGAATTGCACCCAATCTGGCTATGATCGCCAATAATGGCTCCAAACTTGCGCCTGCTTGTTGTAATTTCTTCTTTCCGGCTATGGATCACAATCTCCTGGCCATCGAGGCGTAAATTGGCGCACTTCACTCCGGCACCAAGATTTACAAAACTGCCGATCACTGAATCTCCAACATAGGCAAAGTGAGCAGCCTGTGCGTGATTGAGCATGACGGTAGCTTTAAGCTCGCTTGCGTGGCCCACTACGCAGTGGTCTCCAAGAATGACATCGCCTCGAATATAGGCACCATGGCGAATGTGGCAATGCTTACCTATGATGCAAGGCCCCTTGATATAGGCTCCTGGCTCAATAATGGTCCCTTCGCCTATGGAAATTAATTCAGGGTTTACCAAATAGGCATATTCCTGCTGCGCAGCTTCACTTTTTCCCAACCGCTGCTTCACAATATAGGCTGTAATCTTGTCTAATACCTGCCAGACATACTGACAGCCCTCAAATAGCTCTGCATGTACAAACCCAGAAAGGTCAAAAAAATCACTCGCTAAAAACCCCTTCATACGTAGCTCCAAAATTGTTTTTTTAATTCTTGGGCTGTATCATAGCACATTTAAGGAATTTACATGTCTCAATGCTTCAATTTAGGATATACATAACCGACGAAAAATAATCGGGACGATCAGAAAAACACTTCACTGAGGAAGTTCTGGATAGCAACAAAGGCCCGTCTAGCGGCAACAGGATTATGGAGAATTCCAGCAGCGGGGTCATTCGCTCCGGGCGTTGCAAACGCATGCATTGTATTTCCATAAATATGAGCTTGCCAGTCTACCTTAGCCTCATTCATCTCTTTTTCAAATCGCCT
>JAFEGS010000558.1 GCA_018239705.1 Verrucomicrobiota bacterium
CGCATTCGAGGAGATCTGCTCATGGCCATTTCCAATGAAAAGGGCTATCTCCTTTTAAATACAGGAAACAAAAGTGAGCTGGCAGTGGGGTATACGACGCTCTATGGCGATGCCTGTGGGGCCATTTCTATTCTAGGAGATCTCTTGAAGAGGCAGGTGTATGAAGTTGCTTCCTGGATTAATGCAGAGAGCATAGTCATTCCTCAATCAGTCTGTACAAAAGAGCCGACAGCTGAGCTTCGTTTTGGCCAAAAAGATAGTGACACTATCCCTGAGTATCCTATTCTTGATGAGATTGTTGACAGGTACGTTGTGCATAGAAATTCTCCTGAAGAAATTGCCGCACAGAATGGTTTGAACCGCTCTTTAGTAGATGAAATAGTGAGAAAAATCCATGCCAATGAATACAAAAGGCGCCAGGCGCCCTTTGCATTGAGAGTCTCTGAAAAGGCCTTCTCTACCGGGAGAAAAGTGCCAATTGTCCACGATTACCTTTGCAGCAATTCCCGCCCAAAAATTAAGGAACCCCAGAATGGGGTGGCAGAGAGTAGCCCAGGGTAAGGAAACCCCGGAGGGGTGACGCTACCCTGGGTACCTGATGGGAATTGCTGCTATCGCTGGATGAACCTTGGATTGTAGTTTACGTGAGGAGATGGGTTATTGACTTTGTAGAAAGCATCCACATCGATCTTAGAGCCCTGAACAAACTTTGAGAGAAGCTCTGTGACCGGAATTTCCATATTGGCGCTTGAGAAATAGGGGTTTACCACATTCATGGGGATGTTAATAGCGCGTGAGCGCGTAAAGCAAATCCCCTTCTTTTTCTTTGGTGCTATTCTTGTCCAGAGGCTTTCCAAACGGTTTGGGTTTTCGTAGAGTGCCCGCTTTAAGAAGCTTCTAATATCATTCTTTCTGTATACAGTTGTGTCAGTGGTGTTTGGATAGTTCCAGTCGCCCTCTACCTTAACGCTTGAGAACTTCCATTTAAACATCCTCGAATTGATCCTCTTTCCCCTTGGAACTGGTTGAGGGTGGTTCAGCATACCACAGAAGACAATGTTTTTTCCTAAGCGAAGAGAGAAAAACCAGGCATCTCTGTTGTCTTCTAACGCCTTTGTACATTCC
>JAFEGS010000559.1 GCA_018239705.1 Verrucomicrobiota bacterium
ATCAAATGTATATTTATTTACTCCAAAAAGGTGCACATTATTTTTAATAAACTGCCGTATATCGTCTTTTTTAAGAGATTCAGGGTAATTAAAGGCCTCTTCATAAGCCTTCATGACGATCTCAGTCTTTTTGTTATTTTCGCAGCTCCAGCTTAAACAATCCTCGTACCCTGTCTTCCAGTCTCGTCTTTTTAACAGCTCTCCCGATGGGAGGATAACAGCATCGGCTTTTTTCACATGATCTGCTACAGTCTTAATAGAGGCAATGTCAGACCATGTATTTGGACTGCATTTACTAAAATCGACTGTGTTTGTACTTTCTATAAACCAGTTATTACTAATATTTACATGCATAATTATAAACTTGATAAAATTTTATAACAATTTTATCAAATTCAAATTTTAATGTCAATATTATAGTTGAAAATATTATAGTTGAAAATGTAGCCAGTTTCGGATAAGCCACTCTTGCAGCCAAAAGGCAACTTGTTCCTCAATCCCATCAAGCGTAACCCTATCGCACGCCTCATCGATGGTGTACCCTTCCTCAATTGCCCGCAGTAGCAGATAGGCCTCATGCGATAGCTCCTGCCACTCAAGTGCGCAGCTACCTCCTCGATAGAGCACAAAATAAAAGAGTCTTCCCTTTTCAAGCTTTGGGAAATCGGCCTCATGCCAGTACTCAGGAGGATGCTCAAGAAGTGCTTTTCGAAAATGCAGGTAATGCCCGGGAAGCTCAAGCAGCTTTACGAAAGGCTGAAGAGCGATCTTCTGGGCTAAAAGAGCCTCTCCATTGGATAAATCAGGACGCGGATGCTCTTGCGCCACAAATATTTCACGGCAGGCCCAGTCGAGGTCGGCACACGCTTGCACAAGTACATTGTCATCTCCCTGATACTCTGCATCTACCCATTTTGTAAAATGGGTTGCAAGCCGGCTTAAACTCCAGCTTGCAGGAGGGTATCGCACTATGTAGGGCACTGCAAGGAGGCGATCAAAGCCCTCTTGACCAAATAGCCTATAGAGCATAGGAAATTCTTCATGCAGCACCCCAAAAAGCCTTCTCCAATAGCTTTGAGAATAAATCTCCATTCTCTGCCAGGCAGGCAAGCTATCGGTACCGA
>JAFEGS010000055.1 GCA_018239705.1 Verrucomicrobiota bacterium
ATCAGAGGAGATCCTCTGAGCCATTTCGAATTGTTCAAGACGCTTTGTAAGAACGTTTGCTAGTGCACTCATTCATTCTATTCTAGATCGCAAGGTGAGGAAATCCACGTTGCAGAAATCTGTGCGCTCGTTATTTGAACTCCATCGCCAACGTTATCTCCTTCACTGCCATCAATTGTCAGTAAAAGAGAAATTTCATCGTCGCAAGAAAGTGGAACAATAACCGAAGCTGCTGCCGAGTTTGAGGGAGTGGCGAAAGCCCCATCGCCGACTTGACCAGATACTTGTGGAGAGGGGTGCAGGAGGGTTGTTCCATTTTTTTGAAGATCAAAATGATAAAATACATCGGGAGACTGAACAAAAAAGAGGGAGGCGTTCCATTCGATCTTATAGAGCCCTTTTTTGGGCACAACGATACTGGTGCCTGGTAGCGACAGAGTGACTCCGTGATCCACATTTATGCCGGAAAACTGCACAGCTGCTGTAAGAGGGGGCGCTCCTGTCAACACGATAGTTTGAGGAGCATATTCAGAACTTGGGTCTGCATAATAAGAGCCTGATACGACTGAAAAGCACTTGCTTGCTAGCGCCTGTTTTCCAACGGATCCTTCCATGCCACTTGAGAGCGACATCATAGCGATTGCTGCCAAAACGGCTATATTTTTCATAGATACCTCATCTTTAATTGGGTGTAAAAGTATATCTATATATACAAGTCATATTTTTATGTCAATTGACAGGCCGGCATAATTTTCTGCGAGTGATTTGGCTGCAGCTTCTGATTGTACCAGATGTTCGAGCTCGGCAAGCCGGCAGCTGCTGTCGAACGGCGTCTCCCTTGGAAGTGAGTGGAAGAGCCGCGTCATCCACCAGGAGAAGCGCTGCGCCTTCCAGACACGATCGAGGCAGGTGCGTGAATAGCCTTCTAAGAGATTGGTCGTGCCGTTGCGATAGAATGCGGAGAGGGCTTGCGATAGCACGCGAGCATCGGCAAAGGCGAGGTTCATGCCTTTGGCGCCGGTTGAGGGGACAATATGGGCGCTGTCACCGGCGAGAAAGAGCCTGCCATACTGCATCGGCTCTACGACAAACGAGCGCATCGGAGCTACCACTTTTTCAATCAGCGGACCGCGCTCGAGTGGGCGCGTGCCGCCGAGCCTGGTCTCCAGCTCGTCCCAGATGCGCTGATCCGACCATGCATTCAAATCTTCATTTGGTGTGCACTGCAGATAGTAGCGCACGAGCGTTGGAGCTCGCATCGAGAACAGGGCAAAGCCGTTCGGGTGAGAGCAGTAGATCAGTTTGTCCGCAACTGGCCGCGCTTGTGCCAGAATGCCGAGCCAAC
Organism: Verrucomicrobiota bacterium; assembly: GCA_018239705.1. Taxonomy (GTDB): domain Bacteria; phylum Chlamydiota; class Chlamydiia; order Chlamydiales; family FEN-1388; genus SZAS-6. The sequence continues at coordinate 1,346 of JAFEGS010000055.1, forward strand.
CGAACGGGTATTCTCGCTCGTAGGTGGTGAGAACGTTTGCTGGAATGGTCGGCCGGCAGATGCCGTGGAAGCCGTCACAGCCGCCGATGAAATCGCACTCGATGGTCTGCTCCTGACCATCCTGCGTAAAATGGATTGCCGGGTGGCTCCCATTGATGCCTTCGAGGCGTACATTGGAAGCCTCAAAGAGGATCGGCGTTCCATTTGCAAGCTGCTGTGCAATTAAATCTTTTACTATCTCCTGCTGGCCGTAGATCGTCACCTGTTTTCCGACCAGCTGCAGAAAGTCGATATCGTGCAGCGCGCCACCAAACGAGATGTGAATGCCGCTATGTGTCATGCACTCGCGCTGCATCCGTGCGCCTGCGCCTGTTTCGATGAGCATATCGGCGGCCCACTGCTCGAGCAGCCCGGCGCGGACCCGGGCCTCGCAATACTCTCGGCTCTGGCTTTCAATAATGATAGAAGGAATTCCGGTGAGATGTAGTAGATGCGACAGCATCAAACCTGCCGGCCCGGCACCGATGATACCAACTTTTGTTTTCATGATGAAATAAGCCTTAATTTAGGTAAGCTCTGCTCGGACGATGTGCGACTCCTGCACATCGAGCTCATGCTCCATCTGATGAAACAGCTTGTCGTCGATCTCCAGCCTCTCCCACATCTCTAAAAGCATGTGGCGCTGCGACTGAATCACCTTCAACCTGATCGTTTCAAGATGGGACATTTTCTTGAGCGAGCTTGAAGAAATTTCAAAAACATAGCGCTGCAGCGTAAAATAGTCAGCAAGAAAATGATGCTCCCTGTCGCTTATTTCTCCTCGTTCGAGCAGATGCTTGATCCTTTCTTCGGCGATATCTGAAAGTTTTTTTCGCGTTTGATGCACCCCGTGATGATCCACATGGTGCTCCAGTTTCATCAGATGCACCAGGTAGGTCAGCGTGGTGCTTGGAAGGATAAGCGTAACTAGAAGCACTACAAACGTTATAAAAATTATTTCATCACGACCTTGTAGTGAATAGGGGAGGGCTAGCGCTGCTGCCAGCGAGACAATGCCTCGCATGCCTGACCATCCCAGGAGAGTGGCTTCACGCAGAATGTGTGGGCATAGATGGCATTTTTTTTGATCGACAAGGGCGTGGAGGTAGGAAGTGGCGCTTTTTGAGTAGACCCAGAGAAGGCGGATCACAATCAAAGCCAGACTGATCAAAAGCCCGTACGCGCTATAGAGGAGCATCTGGCTAGGTAGCATAACGCTCACAAAGCTTCTGAGCTGCAGGCCAATCAAAACGAAGACAAAGCAGTTCATCAAAATCACAAAAGTGTCCCAAAAGGCATAGCCAAGCACTCTTCGTAGAGATGAGTGGTGCTTTGCAAGAATCCTGGACCCAATGAGGCCATTTACAACGACCGCAAGTACTCCTGAGACGCCAAGAGCATCTGCCAGAATATAGGTGACGTAGGGGATGGTGAAAGAAAAGAGGACGCCAACTACCGGCTCCAGGAATTTTCTGGAAAGGTTTTGAAGGAGATGGCCAAGAACAAACCCTACGAGTATGCCTCCTGAGACTATTTTGCAGAAGTCAAGGCTTGCTTCGGGAAGGGAAAAGAGGCCGGAAAGTGCCGCTACCACGGTTAATCGATACAAAATAAGCGCCGAAGCATCATTAATCAGGCTCTCGCCCTCTAGTACTGCAAGAAGACGAGGGCTGATTGCAAATCGCTTTAAGATGGTGGTTGTGGCGATAGCGTCGGGTGGAGAGACGATGGCGCCAAAGGCAAATGCTATAGCCCAGGGCAGCTCTGGAAAGAGCCATTTAAAGACGAGGCCAACGAGGAATGTTGTCGCTGCGACAAGGCCTAACGCCAGGGAGAAGATCTCCTTCCAGTTCTTTTTAAACTCGCGAAAGGAGATGCTAAATGCTGCGTAGTAGAGTATGGGAGGCAGGACAATGGGTAAGATCAGATTGGGATTGAATGAAAAGGATGCAAGGCACGGGATGAAACCTATTGCTGTGCCACCAAGTACAAGGGCAATTGGGTAGGTGATACCTATTTTTTGCGCGATACCCACGAGAAGGGTGGCGAGAAAAATAAGTACCACAAGTGTCTGAAAGCTGTCCATAGAGCCTACCTCAAATGAACATCTTTCTATCACATAAAAGTTTTAGTTTGAAATAAAATGAGTGTTACGTGGCTCATTTTATTTGAAAGTAGCGGGCTGCTCTTTGCTGCTGCTGCAATAGCTTTCCCTCAGCCTCTTCATAATCCTCATCCATAGCAAACAGGCAATTGGTAGACTGCAGCTTAGTGTCGATGATCTCAACCAGTTTTTTTTCTTCTGTTGATAGCACCGATGCTTTTGAAGCTTTTAGTGGTTCCTTTTTAGGGTGTTTATAGGGAGTTTTCGTGATCACAGGTTCTATAGAAGCTTCAGGATATTCTCCTGGTTTTAAATAGGCCTTAAATGTGCCTGTGTTTTCATTATTAGATATATTAACTATATCTTTCATTTGATAGTTTTTATGCTGCGAATAAAAATCCTGCTTTTCTCCAAACACTTCAGAAAAAGAAAACTCTTGTTGCGCTGGTCGCGGGCGTATTCCATTGTCATGTCTTTCTTGAAGTGGCTGTTTGTACTCGTGGGAGTTTGAACGATATCTCTGTGTAAGAAGGGAGCTGTGTCCTTCAGGTGAAGACTGACTTTTATTATTAATAGAAGGTGAGAAACTCATATTTACCTCATTTATTATTATAACTATTATTTTGAATACATTATAATCTAAATATGAATTAAAAGCAAACGATTTGGAACTTGGAATGTCTCAACGGTAAAACGTATTTCCTTAGAAATTTTATCGTTCATATCGTTACATCGTTCTCACCATGGAAAAGTCACGAAATCGAAGAGAGGTAGTGCCAAAAGCCATCTTTTTCTATCAGTGTAAATCGATACTTTGGATTGGGCTGGCTTCGTAATTTCGCGAGCGGAATAAGCCCTGTTCCCTCCTGAAAGCGGAAGGCAGATACGTCCACGTTCTCAGTCTCTTCTGGAAGAGCTTTTGATCCACATGCTAATTTGAACGTATTCAGCAACTGATCCAGACTCTCATCATTTTGCAATTGAATGGCTTTTTTTGCATCGTTGATAAAGCTCTTTACAGTTTGATCCCCCCTTTGATAGGCACACGCCAGCTGAATCGCCGACGATGAGTCATCCTTCGTATTCCCTAGAGGGATGAAGCAGTCGGTAACTTCTCTATTTTGCGACTGCGAGAATCGGGTCATTTTTAACTCTTTTGTTGACATCTTGCTCGATTGCTGTTCAGGCGACTGAACAGGACTCATCGGATTTTCTATCTTTACAGCAGTTATATTAGTAGATTTTTCTGAAGAGAGTAGTTCTATTTTTCTTCTTTTCCTAACTTCACTGTATGCATTTTGATATTTAAGAAAATCTAATCGACTTTTTTGTTTTACTTCTGCCGTCTTGTTTTTACTCGCATCGTTATAGCCATCTAAGTACAACCTTTGATAATTGACATCTTTTAAAAGATAATGGCATTGTTCCAAAGGTGTATCAAGAGCTCCCCTACTGTAGCCTGAAATATAGGCGGTACGCTCTTCTGGTTTAAGCGATTGTATTTTCTCAGCAAGAACGAAATCTTTTTTTACAGGAGGGCGGATGCTCTTTTCTGCTTTCTTCACAGGAACAATTCTATATAAATAAAACTCATCAGATTTATTTACTTTTTTGTGCACATGATCGACGCCAAATTGTAAACTTAGATGTAAGCCACCAGGTTTGCGAGCTTTGGTAGTGCGAATAATATTTGTTTCTTGAGAAAGATTTTTCATTGACTCAGCAATTTCTTCATCGGAAAACTGATTTTCCTTAAGAACGTTTAGTCTGCTACTTATAATCTGACTATTAATACCACCCATTCTATTTACAATTGTTTCATAAAACAGCAATGCTATAAAGGTAGATGTTTTAGCTTTATACCCAGCATCAGATTCGCTGAATTTATCGTAAATCCTTAAGTTTTTAATAAACAGGCCATAATGCTGAATAAATCCCAACTTCATTATTTTTCTATCCCAACTGAGCGATATTTTTGTGTTTTTATATATAATATCACCACTTTCTGAAAATCTCAGTTTTGTTATTTCTGATATCTTTTCATAAATTTGAATTCTCGCTTCGCGAGATGTAGAACCAAAAGATAAAATATCATTTAGATTAAGATTGGCGTTTATTATTGCACACGTTACATCGACTGGCAAACAATCCAATATACATGGAAGATCATGGTTTTCTGTAACTGTTTTGTCTATGTTCATTATACCTGCCTATTAATTCAAGGAATAAATAAACAACATTGTATCAAAACTAAACATAAAATGGTAAAAAAATTTTGTGTGTCCTTAAATAGCGACGTTTCTAGGGTCATCGCATGTCAAAATCTACTAATGAATGTCAAATTAGTAGATTTTCTCGTAAAATCTACTAATTTGACATTCATTAGTAGATTTTAGTAGATCAAAATCCAGGAAATCAAGTACTCTCTATATGAGAGGACAAACACCATAGAGAGAGGTGAATGGTATGGTTCAACTGCCTGAAAAGGCACCTGATTGGCAAAATATAGTAAAACATAACTTTAAGAACGTCTTTAAGCTTTCAGAACATTCTGTTATTCAAGAACTTATAGAGAAAACAGATCGGCTGTATTACTATTGGGACAAGGTGCGATCTCAGCCATTACCCCCAGAATTTGACAAGAAAGAGGTGTGGGCATTTCTTCGCTTTAGAAGACATCTGAATAGCAGCACTAGCCCTATCCTGGACGTTAAGGGCAAACCCTTCACATTCTGGCAGACGGATGAGATACAAAAGAGCCTACACCTCATAGATCAGAGTACTGCAGGAAATCTGGCTCTTTGGGATCCGGACTCAGATAAGAAAGCCTCTGCAAAGTATATGGTCGCCTCTTTGATGGAAGAAGCTATTACATCTAGCCAAATCGAGGGGGCAGTGGCCACTATTAAAGAGGCCAAGAAAATGCTGCTGGAAAACAGAAAGCCTAAAAATACCTCTGAACGGATGATTTATAACAATTTTTTGACAATGCAGTCGCTCAAAGAGGTGTGTAAAAAGGATTTAACAATCCAGCTAGTTCTAGAGCTTCATGCATCGATTACGAAGGGTACGCTGGAATCGTCCGAAGATGAAGGTAATTTTAGAACAACCACTGTAAGCGTAGTAACTCCTTACGGAGAGGTACTCTTCACGCCGCCTCCTGCCGAGGAAA
>JAFEGS010000560.1 GCA_018239705.1 Verrucomicrobiota bacterium
TGTGCGGCGTGAAGCGCCGCACAGCATGCGATGCCATAACTTTTTGAGGACTTACCAAATTTTCGATTGCTCATGAAGTTGGCCATATAGTAATGGATGATTATTATGACACAGAGAACATAAATATTCAATCATTACTGATGCGAACTCTAACCTCTTCTATTTCATCAATAATGTTGGGTACATTATTTTCAAATTCATACACTGCGATGATAGGTGGTCATCTTTTCTCTTGTGCAGCTACCAAGGCAGTGGGGTGCATGTACCGACATGGCGTTCTGTGTCAACATGAAATTCGGGCAGATCGCTATGCAATGAAGATATCGCCAAAAATTGCTCTAGGAGGAGTTGAGACTTTTATGCGCCAACAACGCATAAATCGTGAACTTAGAGACGATCTGTTGAGCTACTTTATAAGGCAAATACGTGACGCAAAAGGGATCTCAAGCATACCAAGAATGTGCTATCTCACAGCCTGTATTGCCTTAGTGCTTATGAGCGCCTCGGATGAAGGAGATTTGCGTGATGATTTTGAACATCCACCACTGTCAGATCGAATCAAGCTGATACAAGACCATCTATCAAAAAAATAAAAATATTAATTAGATAAATATTTTTGTGAATGATATAGTGTGGGTTAATTTTAAGTAAAGGAGCCCAAAAATGAATCTTATCACATATTCAAGGCCCCATTTTACAGATTCCTCTTCAAAACACGCGATTGACCAAAAAATTATAAAAGAACTTGAATCCTATCCTCAAGTGGCTGAGCTTTTTAAAAAAGCTCGAGAAACCCTAAAAGAACTTAGGTTACCCGAACTCACCATTTTGACTGATAATTCAACTGATTCTCTTTCCTTGGCAGAAACTAACGATAATATCATAAAAATAAAGTCTTACTGTTCCCGCGGACAAAAATTAATGGCTGTGATATTTGAGCTACAAAATTTAATTCAGCAAAAAGAAAAAAATAGAATAATCGGCACAGTTAGAAATTACACTCGCGAAGATTTTGTCAAAGCCATAGAAGCTAATGAATTTGAAATTGTAAAGCGGACCGTACAAATTACCAGAAATCTGAAAAGACAAGGTGTAGATATCGAAAATCACTGGGAA
>JAFEGS010000561.1 GCA_018239705.1 Verrucomicrobiota bacterium
TTTGCAAATGTTCGATCAACAGCTCTCGGATACGAGCTAAACACTGCTTTTTAAGAGTCCTTTTAGCCTTATCAGCGCCATTCCAGGCCTCTATCCAACAGTAGAGTGAAATTAAATCTTTTGGATCCCATTCGAGATGATTAATGGCGATCCAGGCAGGAATTAGATAGGTTTCCGTGCAGTTAAAATTCTGTACGATCTGCATGAAAAGGGCGGGAAGGGGCGTTTTATTCGTATCGATATTCTCAAATATCAGAGTAAAAGCTGAATTATAGGCGTTTTTCATCGGATTGAGTGGGGGCTCAAAAACGCCGAGTTTTTTGATGACTTGCAACTGTAAAAGTTGGAGGTCATACAAGGAAGAAAAACAACCTTCTTTCGAAAGGATGGCGATCATTTTATTTAAAACAGTAATTTTCTCATCGAAAGAGAGAAGATCTGCAAGATCTGCAATCTGACAGAGCATTTTTTCTATTGAAGCTGGGTTGTCTTGTTCGAGCTGTTTGCGGAATTGGTCAAAGATACGCGCTCTTTGAAGGGTAGCATCCCATTGCGTATTGAATCGCTCTTTTTGTAGATAGAGCTTTTGAGTTAAGAGGGCAACGCCGCTTTTAACAATTGGTTCTTCTCTGGTAGACGATTGTTCAAGAGGTTGTAGAAGCTCGATCGTTTTTTCAAACGAAAGCTCGTGATTCAGAAGTAGAAATAGGTAGGCTCCCGCCTTTTTAAAATCTTGTGCTTGGAGGGTTGATTTGAATTGATCGAGGAGTGGCTCTATTTTTTGGGGATCAACAGCTCCTAAATCAGGAGCCACTAACCGACTTAATAAGGCATCAAAGGGTTCGAATTGAACATCTCCCATAGGCTGTTTTTGGAAATATTCCTCTAGGACAGTGGGAACAAGGGAGAATGCGGCATCCGAGAGTGCGATAGGCGGTCTTGATATTTGATCATTGCAGACATCTGTTGCTCTTTGAACGATTGTCCGCAAAATGCCTGTCATTTGCTGAGTATTCAGAGAAATCGATTCTGTGACAAAATTCTCAGAAAATCGGAAATTTTCTTCAGTTATTTTTGCAGGGTCTTGAGGGAGTTGACGAATGATCTGGGTAAG
>JAFEGS010000562.1 GCA_018239705.1 Verrucomicrobiota bacterium
GTTTCCAGGCTCATGCTACATGCCTTTGTTCTAGTCTAGAAAGTCTTTCTTCGAACTCGTGAAGTTCTTTAAATTTCTGAATATGCCCGAGAATGTCGTTTGCGGCAGCTCTTTGCACTGCAGGGTAGTCCTCTCTGTCTAAAAGTACGACAAGTGTATCCACAGCTTTTGTCATGGCACTCTTAAGCTTACAAGTGGCTTCTTCTACCGTTCTGCCAACCAATTCAGAACGCATTTTGTCGACTTGGGTTTTGAATTCAGGATCTTTCATCCACTCATAAATTTGTTCTTTACTCACACCAATCTGACGAGCTGCTTCGCAGTAATTAGGACAAGTAGCAAGAATAGGAAGAGCAAATTCTTTGCTACGTTCTGTTTTGTTATATTTTGTTGTTTTTTTCTTCTCAGCCATCTCAACCTGTCTCTATTCAATTCTACGCCTTATTCGTCACTCTCTCGAGTCAAATGACACCTGCTAAAACATTGTTAACGAGTCTAAAAATTTCTTTATACCCTTAAATTCGCCAGATATTCCTATTTATATTTATCGTCAAATGGAAAATGTTTTTTTGCAGCAGCTTTTGCGCTTCATTCGTATATCTTATGAATCGAATGTTAAGGCGAACATTCTCTTTAGTCTGCTCCTCAAGTGATTTCACCTATGTGAAAAGCCTTGAAAATAAAACCAACATCACCATAATAAAAGTTTTAATGATAGGAGGTTTTTAGCTCAATGTCCTTAGAATTAAGAGACTACCAACAAGAGGCAATCGCATCAGTGCTTGAAGAGTTCTCTCAAGGTACAAATCGTCAGTTAATCGCCCTTCCGACTGGCTCTGGAAAGACAATCATCATGGCTGGCTTATCGAAAGAGATCAACAAAAAGACGCTCATACTTGCTCATCGGGAGGAATTGATCGAGCAGGCCTATGAAAAAATCAAGCTCTTTTGGCCAGAAGTATCCATTGGCATTTGTATGGCAGAGCGAGATGAATTTGAGTCACAAATAGTTGTAGGCTCGGTTCAGTCGTGCTGTCGACAGAAAAGGCTCGAACGGTTGAAAGAGCAGGGGTTTGAACTGCTGCTGGTTGATGAAGCGCATCATGCAAGCTC
>JAFEGS010000563.1 GCA_018239705.1 Verrucomicrobiota bacterium
AGGATTTTTAAGAGAAATTCGGGGCTCGCTGTGTGCAGGGTATATTCGAAGAGAGACTCATAGACATCGCTACTTTTGTAGGTACGGCGATAGAGATTGCCGCCTGTTGCCTTCTCCGTCAGTTTGCTAAAAAGTGTGTGGTTGCTATCTTTTACTGCTAAATGAAGGGATGTTAGCCCATCTGGCTGCTCATCTCCTGGACTGCAGTCTGCATGCTGCACCAGGAGGTCCATCATCTGCAGTTTTTTGTCTTGGTCTACTGGGGCCTCCAAGAGGGTGCGCAGGAGCCCTCCATTTGCTCGATTGAGCAGATCACTAAAAGACTGGTCCTGCTTACTCGGCTTTTTTTGCTCCAGGCGATGCTTATAGGCAATCTCGATTGCCTTGAGCATCTCCTCAAAAAGAGCGACATTTCCCATCTGGATGGCTAGCTGCAGGACTGTTTTGCCGCCGGCTGACTCGAGCGGCACAAAACTCAGCTCAATGACGGCAGTTAAGACGCCTGAGAAGAGCACCATAAATTCTTTCGCTCTTCCCTCAAGCATAAGGGCATGCAGTTTTTCAAGCTTTTTCTGATCGTTAATAATATTTTGAATGCGGCTATCGCGGTTTTGCAGCAGGCTTCGTCGCTTCTCAAACTTTTTTATCTTTGCAGCTAAAATTGCCTCGTCCGCAGTATATCGGTACTTGGCCTTCTCTTTGAGCGTAGCCAAGGTGGCAAGGATCTTTTGAGAGAGGAACTGTATGGTGCAGTCTTGCTCAAACCGCTCGTCATCGAGCTCGCCCTGGTACGACCCTATTTCAAAAGCAAGCGCTTCCAGATAGCGGTCCATCTTCAGGTCGACAATTTCCACCTTTTTGCCACTATAGGGCACTGTCTTGTCCCTTTGCTGGACCTGTAGCGTAGTGGACTCGTTTGCAGTGAGTACCACACGATCTGCCTGATGGTTGCCCGGGGCAAAATTCATTAAGCTGATGCCCTCAGGATAGAGCTGCACAATGTTACCCGGATGCTTTTTTGCCTTTTCTACGATGCCCTCAGTAGCTCTCTGGCCATAGAAGGCGCAGTTGGCAAGCTGGGCTATCTGTGCCGGGCCAAGAACAGTTGTGGG
>JAFEGS010000564.1 GCA_018239705.1 Verrucomicrobiota bacterium
ACGCACCTTTTCTTCAATCTGCTCCGGCGTGGTAAACCAGGCTGTCTTCCATCCGGGCTTTGCATAAAAGGAGCACATGGGGCAGGAGAGCTCACAGAGATTTGTGGGGTGAATGTAGAGCGTGGAAGCATAATAGACGACATCTCCTACAAGCGTTTTCCTTCTCCAGTCAGCCAAACGGCCAATGACATCGAGATGCTCTGAGGTCATCAATGCTATACCATCCTCTCGAGAAAGCCTCTCCCCTGCAAACACCTTCTCAGCGATGCTGGCAAGTTCCTTCGGTATCTGTTCCATTGTCAATTCAATTTTTTCTTTGAGATCGGTAGCCATTAAAATTCTCCTTTTCCCTTGATCCATTGTATGATATACTACATTGAAAAAAGAGTTAAGATGTTATTTTCATTTCTTTATGAGTTGGCAATTGCTTGCGCCTTTGTGCTGAACAGCCCAAGGATGCTCTACCAGCTTATCCGGCATAAAAAGTATCGAACAAACCTGTTTGCACGCTTTGGCTTCGGCTTTCCCACTATTACACCAAAGAAAGATGGCCCAGTGATCTGGATCCATGCCGTCTCTGTTGGAGAGATCCACGCCATCGCAGGTCTTGCAAAACAGTTGAAAGAAGAAATTAACAACCTCACACTCGTAATCTCCTCCACAACAGAGACGGGCCATGCAGAGGCAAAAAAGACGCTTGCCTGGGCCGCTGACGCCTTCGTCTACCTCCCCTTTGATTTCTGGCTTTGCGTGAAAAAAGTGCTCTCCAGATGTACCCCTGATATCGTCATCCTCAGTGAAGGTGACTTGTGGTACCGATTCCTCCACGAGGTAAAGAAAAAAGGGGCCATTACGCTTATCACAAATGGAAAAATGTCCAAACGGTCTGCTGAGAAAATGGCTCGCTTTTCCTACTTCGGCAAAAAACTTGTCTCGCTGATCGACCATTTTTGCCTTCAAAGTGAGCTCTACAAGCAGCGGTTTATCCTCACGGGCGTTCCCGCATCAAAAATCTCCATCACCGGTAACAGCAAAGCCGATGCCCTTCCCCTGCCACTCGAAGGTAGTGCAATTGATGAGCTCAAACAAAAGCTCGGTGTGAAAACCAATGA
>JAFEGS010000565.1 GCA_018239705.1 Verrucomicrobiota bacterium
GTGGCCGTATACATGGAACGAGAAGCACCTATTCTCCCACAGGCGAGCCTGAGACCATTGAAGACTGGAGCAATGATCGCTTAAATGGCCTCCAAATTGTCTTTCAAAACGGCGAAAAGGTGGCTGAAGTACCATACGTAAATGGAAAAAGGCAGGGCGTTGAGAAGAGACTGCGTGCAGGAACAGATGAGGTTGTACAGACAATCACCTGGTCACAAGACGTACGGCATGGCCCCTCTATTGTCTATGTTGATGAGAGCAAGATCACCGACTGGTACTTTGAAGGCAATAAAGTAAGTAGAGCAGAATTTGTCGAAAAGCGGCAGTAATTCTTCTCTATTTTTTTAAATCTGATAGAAACGAAGGCCTTCCAAGCCTTCGTTTTTTATAATACAGGAACCAGGCAATGATTTCCGAAGAGCTCAATAATTCCCCTACACTTACCTCAGAGTCTTTTTACCAACCCGACCCAAGCCCTGTAAGAGACCGTACGGGAGAGTTTATAAATCTAGCCAAAAGCCCGCGCACTTTGGCCCTTGCTCTACTCTCTAGGCCAATGCTGAATGCAAACAAGATTGCCCATATCCTCCTACCAGATGCGAGCATCGAGAGCTGTCCTGCCTGCACACAGTGTTTTGAATTGCTTATTAAACTCCATTATAATCTCTCAGCCTATTTCCAAGGGTTACATGACGATAAGATAACGAAAATAATTGAGCATGTATTAGTAAGTCGAACCTCCATTCAGATTACTGACTTACTCGCTTGTGGGATGGATCTCTCCGCAAGAGAGCGTAAAGGAGAAAATAGTAGTTCAAATTTTTCGTTTCTTATTGCATCTCTTTCTAAGCCCCGCTCATTCTACGAAACAGGACAATTTGAAGGCTATCACCCAATACCCGCACCCTGTCACAGTGAGCAGTTAGATAAGCATACTAGAGATTTCATCTCAGAAGCAGACGTGACACAGTTTCTCCAAGATCTTGTCTTCAACTGTAACTTAGATCTCACAATACCCTTGTCAACCGGAACTGCACTCTCTCTTTTCAGAGAGATTGCCACAGCGCTGCCACCAAACAATGCTTTTCAAGAGGTCTTGAGTGCCT
>JAFEGS010000566.1 GCA_018239705.1 Verrucomicrobiota bacterium
TCATTTTCAAATAAATTTTGGCGATTTCTAGTGATTTTTAGGAGGAACCCTCGGGTTCCTCCTAGGGGAAGTATATTTCAGGAAATAGGATTGTTCTTCCTATTCTTTATCCCAAGTCGCCTCAAATCTAGTGCGTGTATATATATCGCCTGAAGCTGCATCTTTATAAAATACTATACTTTCCAGGGCAAATCCAGATTTACCACAGTCATCAATAACTGTCGACTTGGACAAACTATCAGTATATCCTTGACTGTTAATAATATCCTGGCTCACAAAACTAGCTTCTAAGGTCAAAACTTCGACTTTAACACCTGGTGCCACTTTAGGAATAGGCGAATTCAATAGATTGTACTCGAAATACGACAAGGTATCGCCGAGATTGTATTTCTGCCCGTTACACAATACACCACTTTGCTCTGGAACCACGAGCTCCCCATATTGGAATCCATACCAATCACCAGTTGCTCCACGTTCTACATTAGCCGAATCAAAAGCGACATGGATTTGGGTGGCATTTTGACTGGTATAAGGTAACATTAAAAACACATTATCAGGACCTGGAGCATTAGGGACCACCAGAGTGATAATACCAGTTAATGGGTCAAGTGTGGCGTTAGGTCCGGCAAAATCAAGACAATAGGTGGCTTTCATATAGGCAATAGCCTTTTGTCTTAATGCAAGTATGGAGTCGTTATTATACAAGCCACTGGCAAGAGCGTATTCATGATTAGGGTCCAAAACCGCTGCTACCAACTGATCCACTGTTGGTGGAACAAAATTAGGCCCCAAATTGGCATCATTGGTCAATTCCAAATATCTGGCATAATCGCTTACCAGCCCGTTCCCGGTAAGTTTTCCGCCCAACTTCCCGGTAAGTTTTCCGCCCAACTTGTTATGAGTATTTACGTTATGGCCATTGAGCCCAACAGTAGCTCCAATACAAAGCAATCCCAGTAACGCTGGTAGTAATTTAGTCATTTTCACGATGAGTTCTCCTATGTTTTTTGAAAAATTTAGCACACAACTCGCACTTTCGCGCAATTGATCTATTAAAGTCAAGTCGCATGTAAAAATTTTTGCATAGACCGCTTCAAACAATGC
>JAFEGS010000567.1 GCA_018239705.1 Verrucomicrobiota bacterium
ACGGCGGTATCCATTGTAAGCCCTGAGATGCAGGCCACAGAGCATGAAGAGACCAGGGTATTTTGCAACAGCTTGACGCCCGATGAGATGCATCGCTACATGCGGAAGCACAAACTCAAAGATAAGGCAGGTAGCTACGCTATTCAAAAGAGCGGAAGTCTTCTTATCAAGCGCATTGAGGGCTGTTACTACAACGTCTGCGGCCTTCCCATAAATGCTTTACGCCTCGTCTTGCAAAAGGCAGGTATTGACCTCTGGGACTATCTCAAAGAATTTGACTGACATGCGACTCCTTTTTCTTATACTAGCTGTCCTTTCCACCTCATGTGCTTCAAAAAGCTATACTGCAACGGATGACCTTCCTGTTATCCCTGTCAAAAAGAGTGCAGAGGAGGCGAGGCGGGCCCATATGTTCTATCTCATCCAGTCGGGTAAAGTAGAAGAGGCTATTGACCAGCTCCTGGTGGCGAAAAAGGAAGATCCCTATCTTTTCCATTCCGGCGTTTTAGAAGAATTAGGCCTTGCCATACTGCAGCAGGGCGCTCGATCGCAAAGTACGGAAGATGTAGTCAACTGCCTCTACGGTGTGAGCATTGCCCTCGAAACACGAGCGTTACCGGTCATTGATAAGGCCTTTGTATCGGATGCACCGGAATTGCAGCGTACAGCCCTTTCAGTACTGGCTACGCTCAATACCGATCAGGCAAATGCCATGCTCGAAGAGGCGATGAAATCGGACTACGTCATGGTGCGACTGGAGGCAGCGTACCTGCTTGCTCAACGAAGAGCCCACTCTGCCTTTGCCCATATTGATACGCTCATGCTCAAGGTGCCTTCCGAGATACGTCCTCTCTTTGCCGAGCTTTTTGCTCTTGAGGGAAGTGGGCAGTCTACGCTTGCACTGAGGCGTCTTTTATTTGACCAAGAGACAGATGTGCGCGCTGAGGCCGTACTGGCAGTGACTCACCATCATAGAGATGACTTTTTACCCGAGATTCATCGTCTGGCGCAAGAGCCCTCTTCAATACAGCAAGAGGCCTGTAGCTATGCATTTGGAGTCTTTTGTGACGAGCGAGCTGCCGCTAGTTTGCAGCAGATCGC
>JAFEGS010000568.1 GCA_018239705.1 Verrucomicrobiota bacterium
ATCTCGTAATTTGTTATTTCCCGGCAGGGGGAATGAAGGACTGTCACGCTCTACGGTGAAAAATAATTCACCATGGCGTTAATTGTCAATTTTTGATATGCTATGCGCGTTGTATATGAGGCACCATGTTTGCGGCGTTAACCGATAAATTTCATACTATATTCTCCAAGCTTGGAAAGCAGAAGAGTCTTACTGAGAGCAACGTCTCCGATGCTGTCAATGAGGTGCGTTTAGCCCTTCTTGAGGCCGATGTGCAGTATGGCGTCGTGAAGACCTTTATCAGACGAGTCAAAGACAAGGCTATGGGCGAAAAGGTCCTACAGTCGGTGACTGCCGGTCAGCAATTTGTGAAGATTGTGCATGACGAGCTGATTGCGCTGATGGGAGAAGAGGAATCTGAGCTCAAGCTTGTGAAAAAACCGGCTGCTATCCTGCTCTGCGGTCTACAAGGCTCCGGAAAGACGACGCATGCGGTAAAACTTGCCTGCTTTTTAAAAAAGAGCGGAAAGTTTTCACGGCCCTGTGTAGTGGCATGCGACCTTCAGCGTCCGGCTGCAAAAGAGCAGCTCAAGTCGCTTGCAAGAGATGGAGAGATCGACTCTTTTGTCCTCGACACTACTGACGATCCTATTCGAGTGGCTCAAGAGGCGCTCATCGCTGCCCCCACAAAGGGCTGGGATCTTCTCATATTTGATACAGCAGGCCGTCTTCACATAGATGAAGAGCTCATGAGCCAGCTCCAGGAGATGAAAAAGCTGGTAGCAGCAGACGAAGTGCTCTTTGTAGCTAATGCTGCAATGGGACAAGACGCTGTGAAGGCTGCTTCGACCTTCCATGAGAAGCTCCAGATCACCGGAACCATCTTGACGATGCTTGATGGCTCATCGCGAAGCGGCGCAGCTATCTCGATCCGCGAAGTGACAGGGATGCCGATCAAGTTTGAAGGTGTGGGCGAAAAGCTCGGCGATCTGCAGGTGTTTAACCCAACTTCCATGGCAGACCGCATTCTTGGCATGGGCGACACGATCAACCTGGTAAAAAAGGCGCAAGAGCACTTCGATGAAAAAGATGCCGAAGAGCTTGAAAAAAAGCTAAAGACCG
>JAFEGS010000569.1 GCA_018239705.1 Verrucomicrobiota bacterium
GCAGGTAAACTTTGCGTCCATTTTGTACATTCTTGGGTGTAGACTTCCTTGTCGATTTTTTCTTCAAAACATCGAGAAAGTAGGCCGGCAGTGGTTTCTATAACCATCCAAAGAGGCTTTTGTAGAAGCTTTCCTATGAATTTTACCGTCGGTAGTGTGCCATTGGCGTCGTCAAGCCACTCATCTACACGCTTTGAGGTATATCCCCAGATCGATGCGATGGTTGCAGCCCGTCCGGACGGGTAATAGGATGTATTTTCACCAAAATGTACAGTTTGATTTGTATTATTGAGATTTAATAGATCTACACTCATATATCTCCAAACGTAAAATTAATAATTTATTTTACGTTATTTTGAATATTAAGTCGAGTGTAATTTTATATTTTGAGAGAATTAATTCTCTTTGTGCGTAGTTTATCTTTTATATCAGAAAGTCTTATTGTGGTAACGTCTATAAGGGTTTTGAGCTCCATAGCCGGTTCCTTTTACTTTAATAATATGTGGTTCTGATGGAATGCCGTTGGCAATAACCTCGATTGTATAGGTGCCCTTTCGCAGGCTGGAGGGCACATCAAAGTAGGTATAGACCTCGTCATCTGATGCAACGCCCATATAGCTATGGCCGTGGGTGCGGCAATAGGTCACATAGCCCGATTTCTTGTTTGTAACACGGACGAGGGGATAGTTAGTGGCCATTTGCGCATCGTCGCCAAACATGGCTCCTTGAGACATCCCATTAAATCGTACCCCTTGGATCTTATAGGTAGAGCCCGATTTTACCTTTTTTGGAGCGCAGGTAATAATCGGTGCCCAGTCGGGGTTATAGCTTCTGTCGCCCGGTGTGTAGACCATAACGTTTGGAGTGTCTATACAGCCCATCAGTATTTGGCCGGTTGGCAGCACAATCATGAAAAACTGCGATGCAGGGAGTGTCTCTCCATCCGGTACTGAGGGCTGTTCAAATATATTTTCACCATTAAATTCATAGATATGCATGGGTGGAACACCATTAAAATTAGGCGGTACACTGTAGGGACAAGCTGCAAAGAGGACATTGCCGTTAGGCAGGAGTGCTCCAGGAGCATCCTGGCAGGCAAG
>JAFEGS010000056.1 GCA_018239705.1 Verrucomicrobiota bacterium
ACCCCACAAGTTGAGCCTACAGAACGCTTTTCCTTTCAAACACTCTCCACGCACACCCCTGGTGTTGCTGGCTTTGATATCAAAAAAGAGCTCATTACGAGGATCGCCGAGCGTATAGAGCCTCGCTTTTTTGCCATTTATAAGCTCGCACGGACGGGCACGCAAGAAGAGAAAACGTGGCTTCAAAAGGCACTTACCTTTGCAAGTCCACCCACAGAATGGACTCATCTTGTGCAGTGTGTACTGGACAATCCCGATGCCTTTACACAGGCACCTCTAAAGGAGGATAAAACGTGGTGGAAGGAGCTGCTGGAGACGGCAGATAGCATAGGCCTGAAACCTATCCCAGAGCCGCGAAAGGAAGTGGCGGAGCTAAAGGCCTTTGCACAAGCTGAAACAGTAGCCTCAGAGCCTTTCCCCCTCCATGCTGCCTATCGCAATTTTACCAAGGTGGAAACGCTGCAGCAGCAAAGCAGTGCGAAAAAATGCTTTTCAAGGCTAGAAACTTCCGATGTAGCCCCTCCTGGCCTTACAGCATGGCTTGAAAGTGAAAAAAGCCAGCCCACTTCCAGTGAACCACTCTATGTCGAGGCTGTGAGTCAGCTTGGTAAAGAATCACGTGCATTTGGGAAGTCCCAAGTCAAGACAACCTATGAGCTACAAAAAGGTGGACTCGAGCGACTTGAGAAACTGCTCAAGTTAGATGCAAAGGAAAAGCTTGCTACACTTGAGCGTGAAATTTACGACATGGCCAACTGCCTTCCCACCTCTAAAGAGGAGCGACTGCGCTACCAGATTGCCCTTCAAGCAGGCACTGAAAAGGCCATTACCCTCGACGAGCTCCTTATCTACTTTGGCCGTAAAGACTCAAGTAGGCTTATCAAAAGAAATGCAGTACTAGACCTCAAAAAGACTGAAGCACTCTTTGCACATGTGGGTGAATACCTTATTCTGGCAACTCACGAGCAGCAGCGCGCGCGTGGCCTGAAAGAGCTTCAAGCCTACAAGGAATATACAAGCGATGCTGAAAAAACCGAGCAGCTCCAGCTCCTTGCCAGCACAGTAGAGGCAACGAGGCACTACACGCCGGAAGAGTATCCTGCCTACCTTGTTTTTGAATACTACGCCGACATGCTCCTTCGAGAGGCGCAAGTAAAAAAATTAGATGCCTTTTTGCAGTCAGGCGATAAAAATCATATCTGTGAAATGATCATGGGCTCCGGAAAATCGAAGGTGCTCATGCCGCTTTTAGGCCTTCTTCGAGCTGATGGAAAGACGCTTTCAACCCTTATCGTTCCACACGCCCTTCTTGAAAACGTCTCAAGTGATGTACAGGAAAAGCTTTGGCCCTTTGCACAGTCGCTTCGCACTCTTGACTTTACCCGCAATACCCTATTTTCAAAAGCATCTCTACAGACCATTCTTGATGACCTGGAGTCGGCAAAGAAAAAGAGAGAATGTCTTATCGTCACAAACAAAAGCATCCAGTGTTTAGTGCTGAAGTTTATCGAGAAATGCCAGGACTGTTTGCCAAAAAATGAGTTTCCCGATGAGCTCATGCTCATGGTAGAGATCCTCTCCCTCCTTCACAATAGCTCCTATCCTCTCATTGATGAGGCCGATACAGTCCTGAATGTCCTGCATGAGGTCTGCTTTAGCTTTGGCAAAAAAGTGTCTGCCAATCCCAAGGAGATAAAGCTCATCTCGAAGCTCTACAGCCTTCTCTACACCGACCCGGAGCTGAAAAAACTGGCACGCCTCGATAGCAGCCCTGAAGCAAACAAAAAGGCTCCTGTATTAACGGAAGCACTCTATCATGAAAAGATCAAGCCGGCGCTCGCAAAAAAATTCCTAGCAAGCCTTGGAGTAGAGAGCCAGGAAGCTCTCGACTACCTCACCAGAAATAGTAAGACGGTGCCTGCCGCTATGGCCTTTTTCAATAGACAACCGGAGGCCATGCAGAATGTGCTGGCTTTGGCTGCAGAAGAGATTTCCAGCTTTTTGCCGCACACCCTTTCTCGAATTTGTGACGTAAAATATGGCCTGGATGAAGAAAGCCTACTCCCCATTGCCATCCCATTTGCAGCGGCAACTGTACCAAATGTGGGCTCTCAGTTTGCAAAAGCCCATATCACCATGAACTACACCTACCAGTACTATGCAAAGCATGAGATCAGTAAAGCAAGCATTGTCGATCAGATTGAGCGACTACAGTCGCAAGTCATGCAAGAGCTTAGAGCAGACCCTTCTAAAAAGATCGAAGAGACTGCCGGCTGGAACACCTTTTCAAAGCTGCGAGGCTCTTCTTCCCTACCTCTCTTTAATTACAAAGAAAAAGAGATAGAAATGCTGCTCGCCCATATCAATAGCAGCATCACCAGCAGGCTCGAATTTGTCACAAACGTTATCCTGCCACAGCTTGAGCTCTTTACCCACAAAATCAGCTGCAATGGCCACAACCTCATCTCCCTCTTCCTGATAGTACTAGGCTTTACAGGTACATTGTGGAACAGTAAGAGCATGTCCAGCAGGCTTACTCCTCAGCCGGAACCGGGCACCGACATAAAAACACTTGGCCTTCTCTGGCAGCACAGCCGCGGGGCTGTCTACACCATTGATGAGGCAAGTCCCGATGCTATGCTTGGGCAGCTGGCAGCACAAGGCGTTACATACGATATGATCAGCGATGCAGGCGGCTACTTCAAAGAGGGAGGAAACAGCGCGATTGCTGCGCTTATGACCAAACGGAATGGAAAGCCAACGCTCTTCTATAATAAAAACAATGAACAGGTGATGACCGATGCCGTCACAGAGGTTCCTGTCGCCGAATCAAAAACGGCCATTAAAGATCGAAACACCTTCCTCGGCCAGATACACACCACGGGGGCAGATGCACCGCAAAAAATAGACGCTGTAGCGGCTGTAACCATTGGCAAAAACATGCTACTCAGAGACCTGCTACAGGCAGTGTGGAGGCTTCGCGGATTAGATAAATCGCAGCGCGTACGATTTGTCATCACAAAAGATGTAGAGTCGATGATCAGAGAGAAGGTCAAAAAGCCTGGGGGAAAGCTTCTCTTTGAAGACATCTTGCGCTATGTGCTCCTCAATCAGGTAGAGCAGCAGGCAAAGGACAATTTCAAGGGATTCAGACAGGAGGTTGAAGATCACTTCCAGATGCTTCTTCTCATGACCCTTATCAAGCCTGAGTTCACACCTGCGCAGAAATGCAAAGCCTATAGTGTCTTAAGTGAGCACTGGGTGAAACCGGCTCTCCTGCCACCTAAGGACCTCTACGGCCAGATCACTACCGAAGAGGATGCTGGCAAGGTACTGGCAGCTGAAGTTGACAAATTCAACGAAAAACTTGATATTGTCTACAGAGAGCTTCCCTTCCTTGAAAAGACCGTTTCGAAAGCAGAGACCAAAAAAGCAGTCGAGCTGCTTGTCCAATCGCTCTCAGCATCCCTCCCGGCAAAGCTGAATGTACCTCTGAGAGATGCCGACTCCGACCAGACAGTAGAGATTGAGCAGGAGGAGCAGCAGGAGCGAGAGACAGCGCTTGAAGTGCATGAAGCAGCAGCCAGAGAAAAGGTCACGCTTGGACTCTGTGAGGCTGATACCTTCTATCAGGCTACGAAGATGGATAAGACTATTTTCGAACCAAAAGAGAAGAAAAAGGCAAGCCTTCCTATGGCACTCTACACCGCGCACGATCCGCTCTTCAAGCTACTTCGCAAGGCATTTGATGGAATCTCATTAAGTATCAATGTGCTTGAATGGCCAAAAGAGAATCCCCGCGTAAAAGATCTGCAGCTTCTCGGAAATAACCGAAACCCCTTTGATCATATCTTGGTAGGGGCAAATGATGAAGTCACCCTGCTGAGCCAGAAAGATGCAACAAAGGTGGGCTCAAAAGAGCTGTACACTCTGAGCACCGGGTTTTATAAAAAGAGAGCACTTTCAAAAAAGCTTCAGGAGAGGATTACAAAGGTAAAATTTCTCAATGGAGAGTCCACCTACACAAGAGATGAGCTGGCTATTTTGCAAGCGTGGATGAAAAAGTATGACCTAAAGACAATGCAAAAATTCTATGAAGAGCGCATCATATCAGGCTATCCCGAAAAGGCACTACGCTACTCCCAGAGCAATTTGCGCACGCTATTCCATGCAAGTAACGTCACTCGTCAAGCAGTACGTTAGTTTCATTCTCTTCAGGAGGGGCCGATCTATAGTCACGACAGCATGACCAAATAGCAGCTGCATAACAGCCAACTGTAACGCATCCGAATATGACAGTGAACACAACTTGAAGCCCAATGTCTTGGTTTGCCCTGTGAAGGACCACAGCACCTCGAATCAAGAAACCAGTTACCGTTGTTGCTGCAGCAGAAACTAAAAGCCCGACAAAGTTACCGCAAGAACATTTATTCATTACCTTGCGGCCTTTCCAGCAACACTCACAAGGCTTTTTTCCCTCTCGTACACGTTCCGATTCCAGAGTCACTGGCACTTCAGTTCCATACCCGGGAAAGCCCATAGATTGAGTAGTCATATTTCTTCCTAAAAGATATTCTGAGTTCATGAAAAAGAATAGAGTAGAAAAAATCACTATCTCAGTCAAAGTAATTCCAAATAGCAGCAAGAATAGTGTTGTAGGCTATGAAAATGGCGTCCTCAAAATCCGCCTTCGGGCTGTACCTGAAAAGGGCGAGGCCAATAAAGCGCTCATTTCGTTCCTTGCCGACCTCCTTGGCATCCCAAAATCGCATATCGAACTCGTTCAGGGAGCAACAGCACGCCTCAAACGCCTTGCGCTCACCAACTTTTCTCAAGAGCAGTTTGATGCGTTTTTAAGCCCCCTATAAGAGAAATAGTGATGGAATGAATTCCTGATTTTCAATTAAAATCAGGAGTAGAGATCCGGATTTTAGGGAGGCATGTATGAAACGGCTTGCAATAGAATATACACGCTCCTTGACGAGGTCCATTGGTTGATAGAAAATTCCTCAGCCTATTTTATCCTCTGCGGCTCGAGCGCGCGTAAGCTGAAAAAAGCAGGAGTGAATCTTTTAGGTGGACGAGCATGGCGTTATGAATTTTTTCCACTTGTATACCCAGAAATTGCGAACTTTGATCTTTTGCACGCGTTAAATTATGGGCTTATTCCCTCTCACTATTCTGCCCAGCATTGGACCAAAACGGTCAAGTCATATATAAATGATTATTTAAAGGAAGAGATACGAGCCGAAGGACTTGTGAGGAATTTGCGCTCATTTGCCCAGTTTCTTGATGTGGCTGCATTCTCAAATGGAGAGCTACTTAATTATACCAATATTGCACGAGACTGTGCTGTGGATGCGAAGACAATCAAGGAGTACTTTCAGATACTTGTCGATACGCTACTCGGCTACTACATCTACCCCTACAAAGACAAAGTAAAACGAGAAGATCTCGTTGCGAGTCCCAAGTTTTATTTCTTTGATGTAGGTGTTGTCAATATGCTGAAAAAAAGAACCTTCTCTGAGCTCAAGGGTATAGAGGCTGGAGCGGCACTTGAGAACTACATCTTAATGGAACTATGGGCCTATAGAGCCTTGTGCGAAAAGGAGTTTGATATCCATTTTTGGCGGACTAACAGTGGCTTAGAAGTAGATTTTGTTCTAGGAGACGCCGAAGTGGCTATTGAAGTAAAAATTAGCAGCTCAATTAGCTCTAGCGATATCCACGGCCTTATTGCCTTTCAAAATGAATACAAACCAAAAACCAGTCTTGTGGTCTCGTGCGTTCCAAGGCAGAGAAAACTTGTCCTTAGCAATGGGCAATCTATTGACATTATGCCCTGGAGAAACTTCCTAGAAATGCTTTGGCAAGGAAAAATAATGTAGAGTTAGTTAATTTGCTATAGATAGCACCGCAGATCCTTCCACGGTCCCATTTCTGATGGCTGCAAGCGCACGATTGGCCTCTTCTAGAGGAAATGATGTGGTTGTCACGTGCAAGGGAATTTTGGCTGCAAGTTGCATAAAATCGAGCCCGTCTTGCCGAGTCAAGTTGGCAACCGAAGACATCGAGCGCTCCTCCCAGAGCAAGGCATAGGGAAACGCGGGAATATCACTCATGTGAATCCCGGCACTGATGACCTTGCCCCCCTTTTTGACAGCTTTAAGAGCCTGCGGATAGAGGGCACCGACAGGAGCAAAAATCAGAGCCGCATCGAGAGCAGTTGGTGGAAGCTCATCAGAGCCTCCGGCCCATTTAGCGCCAAGCGAGAGGGCAAATTGTTGTGTTGCTTCATCGTGCGGCCGGGTGAACACATACACCTCCCGCCCCAATGCATTTGCTACCTGGATGAGGAGATGCGCGGAAGAGCCAAAGCCATAGAGCCCTAGCGTCTTCGTAGCCCCAGCCAAGCGATAGGCACGATAGCCTATGAGGCCGGCACAGAGTAGTGGAGCTGCATGGAGGTCGCTATACTGGGCTGGCAATGCAAGTACAAAATCTTCGTGCGCGGTGCAGTACTCGGCATAGCCGCCGTTACGCAGATAGCCCGTGTACATGGCCGTGTCACAGAGGTTTTCTCTTCCTGAGATGCAAAACTCGCACGTGTGGCAGCATCCGCCAA
>JAFEGS010000570.1 GCA_018239705.1 Verrucomicrobiota bacterium
GATCTTTGATGAGATGGTCTCCCGCGCAGAGCAGATTCTCGAAGGGCTGGAGCTACACTATCGCAGCATGCTTTTGGTGACTGGCGATATGTCTTTTGCAGCTGCCCGTACAATCGATATTGAGGTATGGCTTCCGGGGCAAAATCGCTACTACGAGGTCTCTTCTGTCTCTAACTGTACAGACTATCAGTCAAGACGAGCTCAGGTGCGCTTCAGAAGAAAGAGTGATAAGCCTCAGCTTGTGCACACTCTCAATGGCTCCGGCCTTGCAACGTCTCGCTTAATGGTTGCTATTTTGGAAAATAACCAGCAAGAAGATGGTTCGGTGATTATTCCAAAGGTACTTCGTCCCTATCTTGGAGGACTGGAGAAATTAGTTCCACAGTAGAAAGTTTTCTAAATGAGAGCGGTCCCTGTTTTGACGTGAGAAGCCCCAAGGAATATGCACATGCGCACATTCCGGGGGCTATTAATCTTCCCCTATTCTCAGATGATGAAAGAGCTATTTTAGGCACCCTCTACAAAAAGGAGGGGCAAAGAGCGGCAATACGTCTTGGCGTAAAGCTCGTAGGACCAAAACTAGAAGCACTCATGCTCGATGCAGAAAAGCATCTCCAGAGCAGTGACTACTTCAAGATCTACTGCTGGCGAGGCGGGATGAGAAGCGGCTTTGTCTGCTTTTTTCTTCAATTTCTCGGCTACAAAACACTTCAGCTCCAAGGCGGCTACAAAAGCTTTAGAAGAGCCATACTCAACGGATTTTCTCACCCCTTTCATTTCTTCGTTCTCGGCGGAATGACCGGCAGTGGAAAGACAGAGATCCTGCATGAACTTGCAGGTCTTGGAGAGCAGGTGATAGATCTGGAGGGGATTGCTCGTCATAGAGGCAGTAGCTATGGCTATATGGATGCGGCGCAGCAGCCAAGTAATGAGCAGTTTGAAAATGAGCTTGGCATGGCCCTTAGAAAGCAGGACTTAACGCTTCCTATCTGGATTGAAGATGAAAGCAGGATGATTGGAAATTGCGTCATCCCAAATGGCCTCTTTCAAGCTATGCAGCAAGCACCACTTGTGGTTGTCGATTGCCCCATAGAGGAG
>JAFEGS010000571.1 GCA_018239705.1 Verrucomicrobiota bacterium
TCGACATCGTAGAGTACATCTGCCACATATTTACCCTCATACGAAAAGCGCTTAACCTGAAGCCTTCCGGGATTTGAGACCTTTGCAAGCTGCTCTGAAAGCTTCAAGACATGCTTCCACTGCCCTGCCACGTCCTTAAGAGCTGAAAGCTTGTAGACACCATCGAGCGCCGGCTGTTCTTTTCCGGTTACAAGGTTTGTGCCTACTCCCCAGACGGAAATCTTTGCTCCCTGGTGCTTCAATTCGCTAATGATCACCTCGTCGAGCTCATTACTCGCGACAATTTTTACATCGGTAAATCCCGCTGCATCGAGCAGTTTTCGACTCTCAATGCTCAGCTGCGCAAGATCGCCCGAATCGAGCCGAATACCCATCATCTTCTTGCCTTGGCTCTCTAGCCACCTACCCACTTTAATAGCGTTTTTTACGCCTGAGATGGTATCGTATGTATCTACCAAAAAGACGCATGCTTCGGGCAGGGCCGTTGCATAGGCCATAAAGGCCTCTTCTTCATTATCAAAGGCCATGACAAGGCTATGAGCAAGCGTCCCCTGCGTGGGAATCCCAAACGTTTTTCCGGCTAGCACATTCGATGTCGCACAGCAGCCGCCCACATAGGCTGCTCGGCTAGCTGTCAATGCCCCATCAACCCCTTGAGCGCGCCTAAGACCAAATTCAAAAACGGGATCGCCCTGTGCAGCAAGGCAAATTCGTGCCGCTTTTGTGGCAATCAAGGTAGGGAAGTTGATCAGGTTAAGGAGTGTACTTTCGAGGAGCTGGCACTGTAAAAGCGGTCCCTCCACACGAAGGAGAGGCTCATGAGGAAAAACAGCAGTACCCTCAGGCACTGCATCTATACTGACAGTGAGCTTTAATGCTTTCAGCATATCGAGAAAGGACGCTTCAAAATAGGGCGCACCTGACGGGTTCTTGATAGAGGCTAAGTAGGCTATGTCACTCTCAGAAAAGGAAAAGTTCGCAATAAAATCGATGACTGCCTCTAAGCCGCAGGCTACCGTAAAGCCACCTCTGAATGGTGGCCGACGAAAGAAGAGATGAAAAGATGCTGTGCGTTCGGCGCGACCCGACTT
>JAFEGS010000572.1 GCA_018239705.1 Verrucomicrobiota bacterium
TAGGAAAAGTCTCCGATAGGCGTATGATATTCTTTGTTTCTCCCAAGTGTCATACTCGTCACTGTATGTACCCTTTCAGGAATCATTCCGTAAAAAGAAAGTGCCCATTCCATGCTGACGTAGGAAGGGCCATATAGAAAATTTGCGAGTTGTTCAAAAGGAATAACAGTCTTCTGACCGAGTTTGATTTTTTCGCTGATCAAATAGACGCCGTTTTTCAGGCGAACTAATTCCTCATTTTTGACCATTCTTAGAATCGCTTCTCGAGGCTTTTTGTAGTCGTTTAAGAGTGTCAGAAGCGTTTGAGAGTCGACATAAGCTGTATCGATTTGTCTAAGTATATTTTTCATCCCTATAGCCCCATTCTTCCTCTTTCCTTTATATTACCAAAATTCCCCTTTTTTGTGGGGATTTTGGTGGTTTTTTATGGAAAAATAGCCAAAATCCCTCTAAATAATAGGAATTTTGGAAATTTTTCATCGCTCTATTTCTTGATAAAATAGTCAAAGATAAATGCGCAATAACCTTAAAAATAACAGGTTATGTTCATTTATAAGTGCTATTAGGGTCAGATTGCTTATGCAGAAATATCCTCTATCGCTCTGTAAACAAAATTTCTGCATGCGGATATAAAGTTCAGCAATTTCAATTTAGTAGTTCTGAAATAATGTGTTATAAATGGTTAAATGTAAGAGCTTTAATGAATTGAATTTGTGCAAAACTGACTTTGTTTTATCTTTAAAATTTTAAAGGCGAATTTTTTATTGCAAGCTTTGTTTATTATATGTTTTTTGTGCTAAGCTAATTGTAAATTGTTTTGAAATTAAAATTTGCAAAGGTGCGGTAGTGGCTATACAGTCTTTTCATCCTGCTTTAGAATGTCTTTCTCCTCAGATGACAGTAACAGAAGTAGGCCCTTCTTTGGCGGGAGTCAATGGAGGAATTAAAGTGTGCGATATGAGTGACTTTCATGCCACGAAAAGTGTGAAATTGAACGGTACATATATCGTTTGTGCAAGTGGTATTCGGTTTCATGTTAGGGAGTTTATAAGCATTGGTGAATCAAGTAAATCTGTCTTGGCTGG
>JAFEGS010000573.1 GCA_018239705.1 Verrucomicrobiota bacterium
TTTGTCGTTGGTGTCGTTTGAACTGGCAAGCATCACCGACAGACACCATACAGCAGGTTTTTCTCCCCTCTAAACACAATATCGCTTTGCTGTAGACACATGCCCGATTTTTCAAGCACACGCTGAGATGCCCTATTTTCCGGCTTCACGACGCCAAATAGCTGATCAAAGCCCAGGCGGTTCATGGCGACATCTACACAATAGCACGTGAGCTCTGTTGCAAAGCCTCTACTCCATACATGATCAAAAAACATGTAGGCTACTTCCAGTATTTGCCTGCCGCTATCGAGCTGTTGATACCGTATTCCTCCACGACCAATCATTTCATTGGTCTCTTTTTCTATACAGCACCAGAGTCCAAAGCCATGCCTCAACCAATGCTCTTCATTTTCACGGATCTTTTCATTCGATTTCTCATGGGAGTAAATCCCTCCCAGCTTCTCCATAACAGCAGGTGATCTATGCAAACGCTCTAGCGCCGCTTCAAAAAACCGAGACATTGGATACAAAGACAATCGATTCGTCTCATATATGGGCTTTGGGTACATATTCTCTCCTGTTACTTACAATAGGCCTTGCATAATTTTACCCCAACTGATACAATGGAGTCAAAACTGTAACCTTTCCTTGTGAAATGTGTATGAAAAAAAACATAAATGCCTCGCTCACACAAGCCTACGCATGTATGCATTCCCATTTTCGCAATTCCTGCCATCGCTGGCGTAACTAACCTCACTTTCATTTTACTCCTAAGCGCTTCCGTTTTGCGCTTTTGAATACTTTCATTTGTTTTTAAAATTTTTTGAGGTTGTTATGTTTCGATCATTTTTTTGTTCTTTGTTTATTCTATCATTCTGTTTTACTTCAGCAGTAGTTGCTGCTGATAAAAAGATTATTGGCCTTATTGTTCCAGTACAGCATGCAGCACTTGTCGACATTGAAGAGGGCTTTAAAGAGGAGCTTAAAGCACTCCCCCAAGTCGCTCCCTATGAAATTAAGGTGATGAACGCGCAAGGCGATAACCAGCTCCAGCTTGCACTGATCCAGGATCTCGTGCAAAAGGGCTGCGATATTTTTGTGCCT
>JAFEGS010000574.1 GCA_018239705.1 Verrucomicrobiota bacterium
CGAAAATAACTTGCTGGTCAATCGCGCTGTTTCCAAACGGTGGCTCCCATATAATCCACCAACCTTTTTGGTCATATCACCAACTTATTTGGTGGGTTTTTTATGCACGATGGGAAAAACGTGCACAGAAAATGGGTAAAACGTGTGCATGAAGCATATAACATGCACAGAAAATGGCTATTTCGTGTGCACGTGCGGTGCGAACTGCCAAGCTATCTTTTCCCTCTGGTCGTGAGGGTAATTGAGTATGCATAGAAGTTTGAGTTGCATGCATAGTCATGCAAAGATATAATATAATATATTAAGGCATAGCTCCCTCAGGGGGCGTTTACAAGAATGGCTGCAAAAAAAGACTGAAAACTCATGAAAAAACTGCCTATCGATGTCAGTGACATAGAAACAATGATCACAGGCAACTACATCTATGTAGATAAGACAAGGCAAATTTACGATCTTATCACCGGCGGAAGGCTCTATTTCTTGTCTCGACCACGTCGCTTCGGTAAATCGCTTCTCATCTCCACCATGCGTGAAATTTTCTCTGGAAACAGAGCTTTGTTTGAAGGGCTGTGGATCAGTAAAAGCGATTATGATTGGGTAGAGCATCCGGTGCTGCACCTTGATTTCTCAGGGCTTTCATACACAAGTGTCCACGCACTTACTGCCGATCTTGTGTGGAAGTTGGAAAATATTGCCAAAAGTTTTGAAGTCAGCCTTGAAGATGCTCCTTCGCTTGTGACAAAATTGCATTCGCTCGTAACACAGCTTGCACCACGTGGTAGAGTCGTAGTGCTCGTTGATGAATATGACTACCCACTACTCAGTAGCCTTCATTCGAAGGAAAAGGCTGAAGCGCTACGAGATACCCTCTGTTCCTTTTTTGCAGCTCTCAAAAGCCTTGATTCTGCGGGTTACGTCAGAGGAATGTTCATTACTGGAGTAACAAAATTTTCTATAACTTCCATCTTTTCTGGCATGAATAATCTGAATGATATTTCTCTAGATCTAGTTGCATCAGATTTACTTGGATATACTGAAGAAGAAATTAAAGTTTATTTCAAAGAACCAATTTCTCA
>JAFEGS010000575.1 GCA_018239705.1 Verrucomicrobiota bacterium
CGGCGATTCATTCCAAGTCCGAGCAAATGAGCATCAACCAGCGAGGGTATAACGCACAAGGCAGTTTTGATCCTCAAGCGAACTTGTTGTTATTATTCTCTCAAAGTAGGCATGAGCCTGTTTACTATCGCGTACTTCCTGGCAACATTCGAGACGTAAAGTCTGTGCAACTCACATTGAAAGAAATGAAGACTGTCGACACCGTGTTTGTGGCAGACAAAGGATTTTATTCCGAGTCGAATATTGAAGAGCTGGAGCAGGCTCACCTTCAATATGTCATCCCCTTAAAAAGGAACAGCTCCTTGATAGACTATGAGCCGCTTAAGAAGGGCGGCAAGAAAGGTTTCAATCATTTTTTCAAATTCCAAGATCGATTTATTTTCTGCGCTTTCAGACAACTCGGCGATGGAAAGACTTTGTACACTTTTCTAGACGACTATCTTAGACTTGAGGAAGAGCGAGCATTTCTTAATCGTATGGAAACACAAAAGGAAGAAAAGCTTACGATTGTAGACTTTCACGAAAGGATACACATGCTTGGAACGTTCAGCATCATTACCAATTTGAAAGAGAAGCAGCCTCAGGATATCTATAAGTTATATAAAGCTAGAATGGAGGTAGAGACGGCTTTTGATGCCTTTAAGAATACCCTGGAAGCAGACCGCAGCTATATGCATAATGATCAGAGCTTCGAAGGGTGGATGTTCATCAACTATCTTGCCCTGTTGGCCTATTGGAGGATACTGAAAGTATTGATAGAAAAGGAATTGTTGGCAAAATTCTCAATTAACGACTTGATCATGCATTTATCGTACATCCGAAAGGTCAGAATCAATGATTGCTGGCATCTTGCTGAAATTACGGATAAGACAAAACGATTGCTTACCAAGCTGGAGTGTCATATTACGTGAAGACTGGCGGAGTTAGGGTTTTATTTTTCGGACGGAATAAAGGTCCCATACGCACGTACGCGGGCTTTTTCTTCTTCCATGGTAACGTCATTAAAGAAATGCAGAAGTGTACCAAAGAATTTCTCGTTGCAGATATATTGTGGAACCTGAT
>JAFEGS010000576.1 GCA_018239705.1 Verrucomicrobiota bacterium
GTGCCCTCTGGAGCTATAGAAAAGTCGCTCTCCTTCCCTCCAAGCTGCCAGATGATAGTGCCAGTTGGTTTGTGGATGCGGTAGATAGTCCAGCAGCTTCTGCTTGAGACAATGATATCGCCAGCGCTATCGGTAAGACCAATAGAGTTTAAGTGATAGGCATCCCAGATGCTGCTACTCGATGCTGACTCGTAGGAATCTGAAAGTGGTATGTGGTCCAGGGCATCCCAGAAGAAGAGAAGCTCGCCGCTTTGTACATCCACTTCTTGAATCGCAAAATCCTACACATAGCCATCTGCAGGCCCTCCGTAGGGCGTGAGGTCCATGGGGACCACTTTTGTACTGAGGAAAAGCGCTGTATTGTCGGGCGTCAAAAGAAATTCGTGAATATCAGATATAAATCCATTTTGCGCCGACAGGGTCTTTATGACCTTGTAGTGGTCATCGAGAATATAGTAGCAAGAACCGGGCTCAGAAGATCCTCCAGGCGTATTTGTATAGGCTGGCGATGTAGCCAAAGTACCTTGCCAGAAGGTCAAAACCGGCGCTCCTCGATACTTCTGTACGCGAAAAACGGTGTTCATCAAGTTGGGACTAGAAAGGGGGCGAAACCAGACGGGATTGCCATCGTTATCAAGTATCAACGAACCGGGCACCCCATACATAGCCTCTGCAGAAAAGCCATAGGGCGCCAAAAAGACAAAACCGGGCGATGTGTCAGGCTCAAACCGATTTATTTGCACCTTCAAGGGATGAAATTCCGGTTCGCTCATGAAGCTCCAGACTTGTGGTGAGTCAATGATAGGGCTTGGAGTAACGTAGCCATCATTTGTAGGGTAAGGCACTGTACCGCAGCGCGCACACAGCGCGCTTACCTGCAGTAATGCTACGACAAAGAGAGCTAAAAGGTGTTGCATATCATCATCCTATCAAAAAACGACCAAAACGACAAAGGACACAAAAGACGAAAACGACAAGAGCCCCGTCCTTTTGGTCGTTTTGGTCCTTTTATGTCGTTTAAGTCCTTTTCGTCGTTTTCGTCTTTTGTGTCCTTTGTCGTT
>JAFEGS010000577.1 GCA_018239705.1 Verrucomicrobiota bacterium
AGATTATTAAAATTAGAGGGCAGTATGAAAACAAACGATATCGTCGTGTTTTGTGTGAGCACTGGGGAAAATCCGGAAGAAAAAAAAGACCATGCATGGGGCGAATATTTGGCAAAAGGAGGACGTCAGGAAAAGGACAAGACTCTCTTTGTTCGGATCAATGAAATTAGGAAATGCTAAGGCCCACCGAGCAGGTGCAGAAGGCTATGAATAATAAAAATAAATTTTTGAGGTAATAATGGGCCGAAAAGGTAGAGAAAATTTAGCAGCCTTAGTGGGTGGTCTTGGTGAAGGCCTTAAGACTGCTGGTATAGTATATGCAACATACAAACAGCAGGAGGATGATAAAGAGATCCTGCAGAAGGTTCAAGATCCAAACATATCCCCACTAAAAAAGGCCGAGCTTGTTGCGTCCCTCAGCGTGAATGGCCAGAAAACATTGTCAAACACGCTGAATCTTCAGCAAAAAATACTGAGAGAAGAAGAACTGAGGGAAAATAGAAAACGAGACGAAGAGAATAGGAACCTCAGAGAAGAAGAGAGAATGACGAAATTTTTCGAACAGCAGGCACTCAAGGAATCACGCGAAGCTAGACTTAGTCGAAAAGATATGCAGGAGCAATATAAGACCCGACTCAAGCATCTCAATGAAGACTTTAAAGAAGCTCGCACCCAGAAAGAACGAGATCAGATCAAGCAGGAGAAAGACCTCATCGCAAGAGAGTTGGGAGTCAATATACACCGCATGAAATCGGGACAAGATCCCATATATAGGTACCTGACACCCCAGGACACGAGCGAATACGAGACGACCGCTTCTCCTTTCGGGGGTCAGAATCTACTAGGAGCTGGGCAACAACCTCAAGAAGCACAACAGGAAATGCCTCAGCAATCTCGGATGATGCCACAAGAACAAGCTCCTCAGCGTGTACGATGGAATCCACAAGATCCCGAGCACCAAGCACGAGCATTGGAGGTCTTGAAGTCGGTTGGCGGAAATAGACAGGAAGCAACACAATTACTTTCGGAGATCTTTGAACGATGATTGCCAATGACTT
>JAFEGS010000578.1 GCA_018239705.1 Verrucomicrobiota bacterium
TGGGACTTCACAGTATCTCATCAGGAGGGGGAAAAGATGGGGGAAAACAGCGCACAAGAAATTGAAAAAGTCGGCATTAAAATGCAGGCTGGCGCGTGCGTCCTACAGTAAAGAAGCAGGAAAAGGGGCCGAGCCCGGCCCCACGCAATCTCATACTTTCAGTAAAACCATACCTCTGACCATATCTTGGAACGGGGTATCGCTTTTGCTTTGTGCAAGAGTGAGCATTTCTTCAAAAGTTTTTCCATTCGACAGGGATTGATCTACATATAAATAGGCATAGCGCTCACCCAGGAGGGAACTCAATGCAGGAAGCTCAGCAGCTTTAAGCGTTTCAAAGGTGACATAGCCCTTTGCAATCCATTCACGTATAAGATAGGCTCGCCCAACAAGAAGTCTTTGACGTTCAGGCTCAAGCTCCAAGAGCTTCGGAATTCGCACACCCATCTTAACTACGTTGGCTAAGCCACATGCACAAATCTCACCAAGTTGTACGATACGCTCTGGTTCATGAGGTTTCAGCTGAGAAAGCTCTTCTCGTGAGAGGAGGACAACACGGCCATCTTCGAGAAAGGACATGTTATTGCTTTCTAGTAGTTTCTCATACCACTTCCCAATGCACTTTTGATGTTCGAGCATTACTTCAAGGGTTGGCTCTGCTTGTGGTTGCTTGACAAGAACTTCGAGCTTCTCTCGGCTAAGTGTAAGAATTTCTTTTAAAGAAATGCCATTAGCTTGTACTTGGCACAGTGCTAAGTCATGCTCTATGAACCACCCAATGTCTGAAGAGTCACGTGCGACAAACCTGTCGAAACTTGTCGTACCAAGCGCTAGGATGCTCTTTGCAAGACGAAATGCAAAACAGCTCTTTGCACACATGTTTTCTTTTACGATTTTTTGGGAAAACTCTAGCATTTGTGCAAGAGCTGCCCCTTGCGACAGGCATCGGCCTACGCGATCAATACATTCATCATCACTGAAGAGGAATTGTAAGGCCGAAAGCTCAGCAGCTTTCACTGCTTCAAAGGTAACATAGCGCTCTTTAATCCACGTA
>JAFEGS010000579.1 GCA_018239705.1 Verrucomicrobiota bacterium
ATCTTCGTAGGGTGCCAATGCATGGGGATGATTTTTGCTCCGCTCTTCTTTGCACCGTAGATCACACCCGGTTTTACCTGGTATTTTGGTCCCCTCGGGCCGTCTGGCGTAATCAACACAATACTTTCATTCTTTTCCAGCACTTCGCACATTGCTAAGAGTGCCTGATGCCGTTTATTGTGGGCGACTGAGATGACAGAGACCTCTTTGTAGCTTTTCCCAAAGCTGGCAAGAAGGTGCCCATCTCGGCTGTTACTCACCACAATGCTCAGAGGTCGGCTTGGAATTATTTTTCTCAAGAGCGGGGCCAGCAGTATGCGGTTGTGCCAGAAGGCGATAATCAGCGGACTCTCTTTTGTGAGGTGTTCTTGCCCTTTGATGTCGATACGTAGGAGACTGAAGAGAAACGTAAGAGCCATCTTAATCATGCGGCTGAGCACAGTTTGGCAGGGCTTTGAATAAAAGATGCGCTGGTGTAGTGGGGGCTGTCTTTTCTTTTTATGTGTTTTGGAGAAGGGCACAGATTTCCTCGACAGCTCGTTTTGTTGGTGGTGCTTCAGTTTGCAGCCTTTGCGTAAGTAGCTGGCATCCCTGTTGACAGGAGGCTCTTAGCTCTTTATTGGTGTAGCGCTCCTTGAGATGCTGCATAATTGCCTCTGCCGATACAGGGGGACGGATCAGTTCAGCGAAGAGCTCTTTTTGAGTTAAGATATTGACAATACAGTAAAAGGGCAAATTGAGCTTATATATATAGCCAGCAATCAGGCGGTTGAGAAGCGATAGCTGGTAGATCACAACGGTAGGTACTGCATGGATTGCGAGCTCCAGCGTCACCGTGCCCGACTTTGCCAATGCAAGCGTTGTTGCTTTCATAAGCGCGTAGCGATCAGTAAATGGCACACAGTGGATCTGAAAAGGAAGATCTTGTGGGGGTGTGACTGCTTCAGCTGTACAGATTGCAACCTGTATTTCGGGATATTGCCTCCAGAGCAGGAGCGTCGCTTCAAGCTGTTTTGGCAAATTTCTTGCTATTTCGCTTGGCCTGCTGCCTGG
>JAFEGS010000057.1 GCA_018239705.1 Verrucomicrobiota bacterium
AAGAGAAGCTTCTGGTCTTCTCCAAGCGATGGAATGCAGAGTCGCCACTGCTCTACGAGGCAGCGCTTATTAAGCGCTTTTGCAGCTTCTATAGCTCTTGTTTTAGCGCGCTCCACAAACTCTCCCTCATCGCTACTTGGCTGATAGTGCGGAAAATCAAACAATGAGAGCACCTGAATGTGCGGGAGGAGCTGCGCTAGAATCTCTCGGAAGGCCGCAACCTTATGGGTATTTGTAGAGACAACAACAAGTTCCATTACGCTGTACATTACTCTTCCAAAAAGCTCTTTATATGCGCCACTTTATACTCTTCATCTTTAAATGAAAAGGATTCTCCGGCCTGTTTTCCAAGCATTGCCTGCACAAACTTAGATTGTACGGAGAGGATAGAGGCTTCAGGATTCGCATCCCAAAGGCCAAGTATCGTATACTCGTTCACGTCGCCTTTTGGAGTGAGGATACCAACTGTTGTTCCAACACCTACGCAATCGGTCTTGATATCTTCCTTTGTAATGATACGGGCGTGGCGGAACTGATCAGAGAGCATTCTGAGCTCTGACTGGAGGCGGCTTCGTCGTTCAAGGGCCGATTTATATTCTGCATTTTCTCGAAGGTCGCCATGTGCTCTTGCTGTTTCGATCTCCTTGGCATTTTCCACCATATCCACGGTGCCAATTTTCTTGATGCGCTCATGCGTCTTAGCATAGCTCTCAGCAGTAGTCCAGAGCGTATGAGTATCCTGAGAGTGCTGGTTTTTTCCCTCTTTTGCAAGCTGCGGGTGGGCAACTTCGGCAAGTGACTTCAAGATTTTTTGGTCGTGTGTAGAAAAGCCCTGGCATTTTGAGCTCAGGAGAAGAAACTCGCTCACAAAGTCTACAGGAGCTGCTTTGAAGAGTGCTCGCACCACTTCAAATCGGCTGCCGGTAAGAAGAGCATAGATTTTTTTCAAGAGGTCTCTCGACTCTGGCTTATAATCGAGATGGCTGAAGAGAATCAGGAGAGCTTCAAAGAAGAGGCCTTTACTATCAAGGTCTTGAAAGTACTTCTCATCGCCATTGAGCACCTTCTGGAAATACCAAAACAGTGCTTCAGGGTAATTTTTCGGATGTTCGAGAAGCTGTCGTAGCTTGCTGATCACTGTCTCGGTAGATTCCAAATCAACTAATTCCTTCAAGATATAGTCTCGAAGCTGGTTTGGCTCGATAACAAAGAGGAGATGCCAGAAGATGGAAGCCCAGTCGCTGCGAAGTGTACGAATAGCGATAAGCAGTCGCTTTTTAAGAGAGAGAATTTCTATCTGTTCGAGCACTTTATCAATGTTCGTAAGCTCGGAGATGATCGTTTTTAACATCTCCTGCTGGTCTGTCACGCCAAGCAGCTGGTCGAGAAAGAGAAGGGCCTGCAGTAGGTCTGCCTGAGGGATATTTGGGGTCGCAAGGAAGCCTTTGATCTTCGAAGAGAGCGTCTCTTTTGACGCCTCCACTTTTAATACCTCCGGAAAATCGCGTATGAGGCTATTTGCTGCCTGCAATACATCGCTGAGCGATTTCTTTCCTGAGAAGGCCTTTTCAATCCTCTCTTCAAGAGAGACTTGGCCTTTACGCAAGCTAAAGGGCAGTTTTGGATTTTCCGGGCTATCGATGAGAGCGTCTTTTTTAATTTTGCCTCTTGCCTGCTGCCACCATTTAGAATACTCCTCTTCAGGAATAACGAGATCTACAAGAATATCCTTTATTTCGGCTGCGGTTTTTGGGCCAAGGTCACTGAGAAGGCTCCGTACAACCTCAACTGGATTTTCCTTTGTGTCCTTTTCTAAAAGGTCGGGGCAGCCAAAACGCCGTGCGAGGAAATGGGTATTTGGAATTGGGATGAGTGTTTTGAAGGCGTTTTTAAACGAAATCTCCTTTTTGTGGCCCTGAACATTTTCAAATTCGATGGAGATCTGCTCCCTGAGTATAGAGAAATCAATAATTTCCCCAACACCCCACCCAGCGGTGTGGAGTACAAAATTGTTCTTTTTAATGTGATTGAGGAGGAGAAAATTGGAGATTGCTCCTTGGAAATTTTCTCGGCTTCGCATACTGACGAGTCTTATTTTTTCTAGAAAAGCCGGGTCAGAGGAAAAGAGATTTTTTAATGTTTCCATCGTCGTATGATACAGTGCTTCGCTATTCGTTGTTTGAATATCGATAATCAGGCGAAGGGCCTCTAGTTTTATTTTGGGGTCTTCAATGAGAAGAGCAAGGGGCAAGGCAGCTTCGACATACTGCCCAAAAACTGTTATAAAATCTGATTGTTTAATTAGCTGTAGAATATCGATAATCTCTTGGCCATCTACAATGTCTCCTTGGCAGTATTCGTGCCATAATTGCAACAATTTGGAGCTATCGCGAGCAGCAAGTTGTGAGCGAAATTCTTCAGTATACATTACTTCCTCCACTACGTTCGTGAGAGACATGATACCTGAAGGCAACATTCTTTTCAACGATCATT
Source organism: Verrucomicrobiota bacterium (assembly GCA_018239705.1). Classification (GTDB taxonomy): domain Bacteria; phylum Chlamydiota; class Chlamydiia; order Chlamydiales; family FEN-1388; genus SZAS-6. The sequence continues at coordinate 2,494 of JAFEGS010000057.1, forward strand.
ATATATAAATTAATATTATAATTTGTTAGAATAAAAGAAAGGAGCCTCAGAGGGAGTGATATGTTCAAAGACAAAGAAAATAAGGTCTACTCAAGCATATTTGATGCCGTTTCCCGCATTGAGAAAGATAAGACAGTGAAAAAAGAGACTCCAAAAGAAGCAGCTCAGGCAGAGAAAAAGCAAGTAGAGAAAAAACAAGAAGAGCGCAAAGGCGACAGGCCAACAATTGAAGAGTTAAAGCAGGCCTATAACCATTACAAAGAGCTCTATAAACTGCTCCAGCAAAAGATAGACGATCTTTTAGCTAAAAAGAAGCTCACCTATCGGATGATACATAATTATTTCAATAGCCCGAGAAATTTTTCATCAGAGCAGTGGCGCCTCATTGAGAAACAAAAAGAGGAAGTAGAGAGGAAATTGCGCGAGCTTGTCCCTGAGCATCCGCAAAAGAGAGCTGAGTCGAAGGATGAACCCCAGCAAGAAAAGAAAGCACCGAAGAAAGAATATAAGCCCAAGTCTATGCAGGTCAAAAGCAGATGGATTCCGATGCGATAGTGACTATTGGGCGCTATGAAGTGCAAAGGGTGCTTGGCCAGGGCGGATTTGGCGAAGTATACCTTGCCTATGATCCCATGTACAAAAGAAATGTGGCTTTAAAGAAAATGAGGACAGATATCCCGGTTACCGACCGGAGGCGAAGTCTGTTCTTAAATGAAGCCAGGCTTGTCTCAGAGCTCTCTCACTCCTCCATCATCCCCATTTACTCTATCGAAGAGGCTGAGGGCGTCCCCTATTACACTATGCCCTACATCGAGGGGATAACGCTAAAAGAGTGGATTGCAGATAAATGGGATACTCCCAGTGAGTACAGTGCGGAGCGCGTTGCTCATACATTTTTGCAGATCTGCCAGGCTGTGGCCTATGCCCATTCCAAAGGCTTGCTCCATCGAGACCTCAAGCCGTCAAATATCATGATTGGATCGTCCGGAGAACTTGTTATCCTCGATTGGGGCTTAGTAAAATTGCAAGATAGTGAAAAGAGCGACACTCTTGAAGGATCTATGGCCTACTTAGCGCCAGAGCTTATTTATGGCAATCCCCCCAATTGCCAATCGGAGATCTATTCACTCGGCATGATCCTCTACCAGATGCTTACAAATCGGCTGCCCTTCCATCGCGATAGCATTGAGGAGTATCATCGCCTGGTTGACAAAGAGGTGCTCATCGATCCTCAGAGCGTCGTACCGGATCGCTTTATACCGCCCGCTCTTTCAAAGATCGTCCATAAATGTCTCGCACAGTCGCTTCGTAAGCGCTACCGGAGTGTTAATCAGTTGATTGCTGACCTGCTGCGCTTTCTTGACAAACCCTCTACAGAGAAGCACAGTACGAGGAGAGTGGCCGGCCATAAAAAATCTCCCCATCTCGATCTTTCATGGCTGCAAAAGGAGCTTCTTTGCAGGCTCGGCGGGTGGCAAGTGATGCCGCGTAAGAGCGCTGCCTATCTCTTTTTCCTTGCAACGCGCTATTTGAAGCCGGAGGAAATAGGAGACAAAGAGCGGGTAGAGATAAGATCGTTTCTTGAGAGCTCGGGACTCTTTTTTTTCTTCAAAGGGGAGGCCCTTTGGGAGTGGAGAGCGGAATTTCAGCAAAGAGCAATGGCTATTCAGCTGGCCTTCTGGCTTGCACGAAGTGATCTTCTCGAAGAGATGATAGATGATCTTTTACAGATGGATCCTCCTCGCCTTCCGCTTGTAGAAAATGCACTTTTAGCCATCATGGAGCTTGAGCCCTATACACATCAAGAGATCATTTTGCAGAAGCTAGAGGAGCTATCCACAGGATTTTTAGATGTTCAGGCAGTGGCAAGATTTGCCTTTATGCGCTTTGCCTGCACGAAAAAAGCTACGCAGGCGCTCTTTACCCAATTGCCGCTAAATCTTGAAGAGTACAACCTGCAGCCACTATGGCACATCCTCGAGCGCTCTCTGCAGAGGGGAAGGGGTCTTCTTGTTCATAAATGGGTAGCGCTTTTACGTGGCCATACGCTCTCAGCAGAGCAGCAGATGCAGCTCGACTGCTACCAGATTTGGGCTTGGCTTTTACAAAACGAACTAGACAAGGCAGCCTCTCTCTTGAAACGCTATCCGTTTCGGCGTCATACGCTGCAGGAACATCCGCTGCATTTCCTCTACGGCTGCTGGATTGCTGCAAAAAGGGGCAAAGCAAAAGCCCTTACCTATTTTTCCAGATTTCAAAAATTAAAACTCTCTACTACCTGGGAATCATTTCTGCTGTTGATTTTGGAAGATACGAGACTGGACTCTTACCTGAAAGAGTCATTTATGTGGGAAAGGCGCCGTATTTTTCGACGCGCTATTCTCTTCTATCACTGTACAGGTGAGCATAAAAAAACGCTCGCCTTGAAAAAGCTCGAGCGTACACAGTACACTCACGCTTTTTCAAGGTAAAAGTTATACTATATTGGTATAGTGCCTGATGTGCCTCCACCTGTCATGTTATTGAGGTTTCTCATACCTGTCTTCACTGAGGTGTTAGGGACTGTATTATTCATTAAAGCAGTTGTCGACGAAGCATTTGCCCCAGTTAGTGCATTGAGTAGGCTAGGGTTAGTAGTTGGGGTTGTAGGTTTTACATCGCCCGTAGCCCCTGTGTTACCCGTACCTTGTACTGGTGTCGTCATATCATACCTCCTTATTGTATGCAGAGTCCAAAGACATCGCTTGGAATCGGCAATTTAGTACCACTTCTCCCCATCTCTTATATTAATAAATTTTTTAAATTATGTCAAATTATGCTTTAACACTTCTGGGCGTACAGCCACTGCTTTTCCTGTTTGAGAAAGAGGCTTTTCTCTGTAAAGCGTATCTTTTTTCCTCCCTGAATGAGATGGGCAACAAAGGTTACATAGGCTTTTGTCTCCCCATCTGTGAAATTGAGGATCTCAAGCCCGGTAAATTGCGTCTCTTCGCAGAAGTAGAAAATTTCTTTTCTGATCTCGAGAGGGCTTTTTGTGAAAAGGGGGTTCGTGGGATGGGTGGTCTGAATGATATAATCGACAAGACCGAGCGCATAGGCGCTGTAGCGAGAGCGCATGAGAAGGCTCGCGTTTTCAGGCAGGCGTGTCCTATCGTGAAAGGGTTTGCAGCACTCTGCATAGGCTATTTGGCTGTGACATGGGCACATAATATTTACTCTTTAAAAATGTTGAGCGGTGTATAATTATACCCAATTACAACCTTTTCTGGTGAATTAATGGTTTCTTGGGTTTCTCGCTTTGTTCCTTATGTCCTTTTGGTCTTTATTGGTATTGCCAATGCGCTACCTGTTCCTCTCACCAGTTTTAATTTATCTCTCTATCTTGCAGATAACGGCTTCGGGCACGATGCTATTGGTCTCTTTTCTCTTTTAGCCATTCCGCTCAGCTTGAAGCTTCTCTGGTCTCCTCTGATTGACACCTGCTCCTTACCCTTTTTTTCTCAAAGTCCCAGGAAAGGCTGGATGGCCTTTTCTCTGATAGGTATGGCTCTTTCCCTTGCCGGTATGGGTCTTATTAATCCAGGCGCAAATACAGGACTTTTTGCAGCGTCTCTCTTTAGCCTTTGCAGCTTCACCGGCTGTCTCTACATAGTGGGCCTTGCTTATGAACTCGAAAGTATCGATGAAAACTCCTATAGCCTAGGCTCAGCATCGATTGTAGCCGGGTATCGATTAGGCTTACTTTTCGCAGGGGCCGGCGTACTCTACATTGCCTACCTCTACTCTTGGCAAGTGGCTTTTTTGAGCATGGCGGCGATTTTACTCTTGGGATGCATTGCGGTTGTATTGCAGCGAGAGCCCTATAAATCGCAGGCAATTCTTGCAGAAAAGCGGATGCGCTTTTCCAATCATGCATCGCTCTATTCGGCTTTTTGGCACGAAACAATTCGTAAGCCAAGCAGCAATTTTTTTCAGAGGCAGGACTGGCTTGTAGTTTTATTAATTATTATTTTATTTAAGAGCGGAAATCACATTGCCAAGGCAATGGAGGGGCCTTTTTATCTGGACATAGGATTCAGTAAGGCCGA
>JAFEGS010000580.1 GCA_018239705.1 Verrucomicrobiota bacterium
AACCCCGGGGCTTTGGCGCGCAAAAAAATCCAATTCTTGAACCATTTGGGGTATAATCCTGGCGATCCGATAAAACGGATTGCCTAGGTTATGCAAGAGTTCTGTATACCAAAAATCCAGATAATGGCATATCTCAAGTCTCATTTCAACTCTGGAGGCGTATATGCATTTGTGGAATCAATCAGCTATCGGGCGCTGGCTGCGCGCTGCAATGGTGCTGGCAGCAGTCTGGATGCCAACCACAAATCATGTATGGGCAGATGAGGGTCAAGTTTCGTTCGCGGTGAATGACGATGCGAGTAGCTTACCGGCACTTCTGCTTGAGAGCCATTCAGAGGCTTTTCCTTTGCCTCAGTTTCAGCAATATATGAGTGAGACGCGGCCTATTGCTATTAGCGCTCTTCCTTACACTATCATGCAAAGCGGAAAGTACTATCTTGATAGCGATCTGGAGCTAACTGATCGGGCGGCCTTGGGTGCTGCCATTACTGTCATGGCAGATGACGTAGATCTTGATCTTGGCGATCATAGCATCACAGTGAGTCCTACTATTGCCGCAATCTTCATACACTACGCATCAAACGTTTCTGTGTATAATGGAAGGCTTGTTACACCAACCGTGTCAAATGACGCAAACAGTGTTGGAATACTCACTCACCATGTAGCTCACGCTGTGTTTGACAATATCGTGTTCCTCAATACAATGCGAGGGGCTTACACGCAAACGAGCCAGGATCTGACCTTTATCAACTGCCGGTTTACTCATCCTTATGCAGAAATTTGGGGAGGGGCGGTTGGCATTGCAGCGGGCCATGGAACTCAAGGCCTGAGTGTCGAGGCTTGTCTGTTTGATTTGATTGGTAGCTGTGGTATCCTCCTTCACTCCAATGAAATGGGAGCGGCGGCAGAGACGACATTAGCCCAGATCAGAAACTGCCAATTCCGCGATATGGGCTCTGCGATCTATCTTGCGTCAAGAAAGGATGCACTTCCAATCAGCAATGTAGAGATTAGTGATTGTGAGTTCAATTATATAGATTGTACTGTTGG
>JAFEGS010000581.1 GCA_018239705.1 Verrucomicrobiota bacterium
ATCACGTCTGTATTGAAGGGGAGACAGGTGTTGGGAAGACAACCTTTATTAAAGAGGTACTAGAAAAACAGCCCTGGTGCACCGTTTTTTATGGCATAAAGGAGCTTGCAGCATGTGCTCGCTGCAATAATGGCACTGTCCCCATTCTCTTTCTCGACGAGATCAATGCGCAAGGAAGGCAGTTTAACTGCTTAGAAGGCCTCTACACAGGCGGTGTTGTGGATGATGCAGGAAACTACCACCCGACAAACCCACACATGAGAGTAGTATCGTGCCAAAATCCAAAAGAATATGGAGGGGAGCGAAGAGAGATTGAGTTCTTAAAGCGCCACCCCAATACCATCACCTTCACAGCTCTTCCTGACGACTATCTTGCTTCAAAATATAACCTTGACAAGGTGCTGCTACAGGTGTTTAAAAAGGTGCCAGGGCTTACGCCTCGAGAGCTTGAGATGATGCAGCTGATGCCTGATCCTCACTACGCAGCCTACCTCATTGCGCGATGTGCACTGCCGCTATCCAAACAAAAGGATTTTACCTACTGGTTCACAGGCCGTTTTCCTCTCAAAACACCACACATCGATATCGATCTGGGAGATTTTGAGCTGACAGAGTCTCGACAAGAGATCTGCAGCCTGATGTGCGACCTGCTCTCTGTGCGAAAGAAGCGAAAAAGTGGCGGCCTTGGTGCGATTTCTCTTATGGGCTTGCCTGGCGATGGTAAGAGCCTCTTTGCCGAAGCGATCTGCCGTGCCATGAACCTCCGAAGAGTTGAGCCACATGAAATTGGCACGGTAGATGTTGATGCCTACTGCAAAGTGCCTGCCAAGATGAACGAGGTAGACAAAAGAAAGATATTACTTACTGCCTTCCATGCAGGACAGGTGGTGATTGAAGAGGAGGCTAATGTCGCAAAGCCCTTAGAGTCGCTCCATAACGCTATTTTAATGGGCTATGACGAAGAGGGGAAGTCTGCAGAAAAAGATGGATTCTTTATTATACGCACGCAGAACGATTTGACGTCGAAAGGACGCCGTCCGGCATC
>JAFEGS010000582.1 GCA_018239705.1 Verrucomicrobiota bacterium
CGTTCACGGATGGGTATTGGCAGCGGTGAAACCTTTCCTATTCTAGAGAAGATCTACCCCTCACCCTTTTCATACAAAACACAGGTGCTCTTTGGATGCCCCACCGACATGCCGGCACCAGATAGCCCCGACTACCAAGAGCGCTCAATCGCAGCAATAAAGCAGCTCGTCCAGGCAAGTAATGGCAACGCCTTCATTCTTTTTACTTCCTACGAACAGCTGAAAGCCTCATTTGATGCGCTTCATCAGCCTCTATCTGATCTTGGATACCATCTTCTTAAGCATGGCGATGACCAGCGTCAAAACCTCATCAAGCGGTTTAAACAGCAGCCGCGCTCCATCCTTTTTGGCACCGATTCCTTTTGGGAAGGGGTCGACATTATTGGAGATGCCCTTCGATGCGTCATTATCACTAAGCTGCCCTTCCCTGTACCCTCAGAGCCTATTAGTGAAGCAAAAGCGGAGCTCATCATCGCCCAAGGAGGAAGCCCTTTTATGGAATATTCGCTTCCTCGAGCGATCGTAAAGTTCAAACAGGCCTTTGGAAGGCTTATCAGGCATAAGGACGACCGCGGCTGCTGTATATGCCTCGACGTTCGGCTGAAGAAAAAGGGATATGGGCGGCTCTTTACAGAGAGCCTGCCGGAATGCCTGGAGGCATTTGAGCCGCTGGAGCAGCTCAGACAAAAGATGGTGGATTTTTATAGGAAGAATAAATAATGGAGCGTACCGGATTCGAACCGGTTGCCTCATCAATGCCATTGATGCGCTCTACCAATTGAGCTAACGCCCCCTAAATCACTTAATATGATAGACTGTCTGCAACTAAAACACGAGAAAAAAATGACGACAACCTTTTCCACTCTCACAAAACTACCGGCAGACCCTATCTACGGCATGCAGGTTATCTTTAAAAGTGATCCCCGACCAAATAAAATTAACCTCAGCATCGGCGTCTGCCAAGACCCAGAAGGAAAGGTTGTGAGGTTTAAAGCTGCAGTTGCAGCAGAAGAGCGTCTTCACCTCCAAAAGCTCTCTAAAGA
>JAFEGS010000583.1 GCA_018239705.1 Verrucomicrobiota bacterium
TTATTTTGTCAATAGATGACTGGTTATTAAACTAAATTTTAGTTACGCGGAGCGTTAGGCCAACGGCCTGTATTATAAAAGCCCAGGGCATCGCCCTGGGTGTGGTATAGAGTGTATTTTGTAGGCTGAAGGCCTACGTTATAACGAATCTGCTATAACTCAGGCTTTCAGCCTGCAATTCCTTTCTACAATTTACCTAGGGCGATGCCCTAGGCTCTTATAATTCAGGCCGTTGGCCTGAGGAAAATGTGCACATTAAAAGTAACTCAGCTAAAAATGCAAGCCTACAGCACTGCTATAGCTTGTCGCAGGGCAAAGTTGAGTCTGTTTTGGCTGCGCACTACGTGCGTGCGCAAGAATTGGTAGTCATCGCTTGTAGGATCGAGCTCAGCAAGCCTTCGAGCGTCACTCAAGGCAGGCAAATGGGCCATGCCCCAGCCTGGGTCATGATCGAAACGGTCCGCTATCGTATAGGTAATAGGGATAAGCAGGCGCGAAAGCTGCTTCATCTGGTCGTTAGAGAGTGAATGGTTCTCGACAAGTTCAGCAAGGCGGAGGGCCCGCTTTATGGTGAGGCTAAAGTTTACATGGCCTCCGGCTATCCTCTCTAGCTCCTGCAGCGTATCCAGGATGTCAGCTACAACGGGCCGAAAGTCCATAGGCAGCAGGGGATTGTGGCAGAGCCTCCAGAGCGTGCTGAGGTATATTTTTGTGTCGAGCAGGAGCACTTCAGGGTCAATCTTATCAGCTGTATCATGGCTTGTGTGCCACCACCAGGGCATTTTACCGCCCAGCAGCTTGCGGAAGGCAATTGACACATAGTCGGTCTCGTCATCTCCTGCAGGCACCTGGCTTACTCCCATAAACATCGCCGGAAGGCCAATGCCATTAAAGCTCATATCGCCGGCACGGCTCATCCGCCGTGCCTTCGCTTTTTGACCGGTGTGCTGCTCTATGATAGAGGCTCCAAAGGCGCCAAGTTCCAGATTGGCCGGAAATTGGCTGTAGAGGGTTGCCCCTCTCGCTCCCGTGGAGTCGAC
>JAFEGS010000584.1 GCA_018239705.1 Verrucomicrobiota bacterium
ATTTTTGAGCTTTTGCGAGAGCACGAAAACGAAATCCAGCAGGCGCATGTGAGGCTTGGCTCCGATACAGCCAGGAATAATATGCTTCAGTTCCTTCAAGGTGCAAACCTTTCTGACCCTCTTGTGTAGCGCGAGACCTTGACAAAATCCAGCGAAAACAATATATCTTCTATTTTAATTATTAAAGAGGGATAAATGAGTTTTTTTAATCCACGCGTACTTTCTGTAGTGGGATGTACAGGAGCTCTTGGCTATCATTTTCCCGATATACAAGTGGTACATATTGAGGAAATAGATGCAAATAAGTATGAGTGATTACCGCTCTTCTAAGGCCAATATTGCTAGGAAGTAACGATTATCAGACACTGTAAACACTCTATTGGGATAAGTGATTTAAAAAAACTCACTGTTCTCTCCTGTGTCTCTGTTTCAATCATTTTTTGATATAGTAAAAGTACTGGCTACTGCCGCTGCTATTCCGAGGCAAGCGCAGAAAGCAGCTATGCTGTACCCAACAGCAGGGGGAGGGAGGGTTTGAATTGCTCCATGGACTGGATCTTTCACGAATACGAAGAAAAAAACAGCTGCGATCTCCGAGACGATTGCGAGACCACACACACACCAATTCACCGGTTTGCGGCGAATCTCTCGCCCATGCCAGACGCACCCACACCCTCTCTGCTCTGGAGCTGTTGACGATGTCTCGTCTTCTACAATAGGTGTGCTGCAGCAAGAGCAGATAATATAACTCATATTCTTCCTCACCGGTGGTTCATTGTGCAACTAGATCTGTCTCAAAAATACATCATTAAAGTATTAATTCTCAAATCTGATTTTACTTCTCCGATGGTGTAATCACTCGGTACTAGACAACACCTCTAGTCGCGAATGCGACGGAAGCAAGTAGCCACAGGCGTGAGCCTGTGGGCCACAGGCGTGAGCCTGTGGTAAAAGGATAGATTAATTAACGAGCCGTGAAACGGCGACAGTGCGCGTGCAACCCGCCATATATAGTGAGGTTAAAGTCCTCATCA
>JAFEGS010000585.1 GCA_018239705.1 Verrucomicrobiota bacterium
TATACCTCAGACAACTCTTTCTTAAGAGCAGCATCAAAAGCTCGAATTGCGTATCAGACGCGTCTGCAAGCAGGAGCACCGGCTGAAGAGTTAGAGGAACTTTTAAAAAATGTGAGAATAGCCGAGAGAGCCGTTTTTGAAGCAAAAGCAAAAGTTGTTGAAGAATACTTGAAAGCGCAAGGAGATGCATTATCCTCGACAAAGGACATCTGTCTTTCTCTATTTGCTCTTGCAGATGCAACTTTTGCAGAAAAGAGAGCGATGGAAGCAGAAAGTGCAAGTCTGGGAGAGAAAATATCTGATCTGAATAGAAAACAACCAAAGAGCGAAGAAGAGCACAGCCAGCTCACAGCTCTTAATCGACAAAAGGAAGTTCTAAATTTTAAGATTACGAAGCTTAAAGAACTGACAGGAGACGATACAACGATCCAGGCAATCGAAGTGACTTCAGCGAATCCGTCAATAAAGTTTTCTAATATCAATTCATTTAATACTGAAGAATTGAGAAAAGAGTATGACGATAAGGCGAAAACACAAAAACGAAAAGTTCTTTCGGAAGCTCTTTCTCTACTTGATAATGAATCAACGAAAAAACTACCTACACGTGTAGTTGAAATTGATCAATTAGATACAGTAAGAAATTCAGAGGAAATTTGCATTGCGAGTAAGACACTAAGATGCACTCAGAATGATCAAACTTTTGAACTTGATGTAGCTGTAGCTATGCGAAAAGGATCCGTGCAACCCAACCTGCCTAAAGCAATGGGAGAAGATGCTTTCCTCGTAGATAGTATATCCGTGACAGTTGGTGAGAAATCATATGAAATTCCGATAATGGCTACGTTAGATGGTGGTGGGGGACATACTTTGGCTCAATTTGGCAGGAAGAATTTAAAAGAGACTTTTGAAAGACATGTAAACCAGCTGGTCTCTGCCCGAAATGGCCTGGATGCTTCAATCGTAGCAGAAGCCTTGAGACGCTCGGACAAGGAGCTATTTGCAGAAGAAGATAGAGATACGAACCAAAATTTTCC
>JAFEGS010000586.1 GCA_018239705.1 Verrucomicrobiota bacterium
GGTGCAAAATATATTTGTTAGCAAAAGCTCTTTTTGCTATCGTAAAGTTTATAAGGAACCTAAGGAGAAAATCGTGGTTAAAGCAAAAGGCACAGTAAAATTTTTTAACGTACAAAAGGGCTTTGGTTTTATTGCCCCAGATGACGGGAGCAAGGATCTTTTTGTTCATGCGAACAATGTGAAGGGCAATCCCGAATCACTGAGAGATGGACAAAAGGTAGAATATGTAGCAGCAGAAGGCCGTAAAGGACCAGAAGCTACTGAAGTAATTGCTATCTAAAATATATCCCAAGGCTCTGAATTAGCCTTGGGGGATTTCGTACCGGTATTTTTGAAGCTCAACTTCAAGCGATGTAGAAATAAGCTCTAAGTCGCTTGTTGAAAAGTGAGGGAGATGTTTTAAGAGGCCTCCAATCGGAGGATGCTTAGAAACAGCTCTCTGGATATCTTCATCTGTTACTTCATACCCGATAATTTTAAGAATGTCGGATAGAACGGCTGCAGGCTTATCTAAAAGGTCTTCATACCGAAAGGTATATACGTTTTCTTTTGTGTTCCAAAAAGCCTCAAATTTTTTCCATTTGTTAATGCCTGCAACAAGTTTCTCTCGGGGAATTTGATCCTCTCTTCCACCCAAATAGACATACTCCGAATAGAGGCTATCAACAGGGTGACGAACGATACGTATAATTTTCTGGTAGGGTAAAATGGTAGAGTCATTTTCGCGGGCATGAGTTTTAATGACCACAATGTCTCCCTCTTCCGGATATCGGCACATGCCCTCATATCCACCATCGGGGCAATATCCTCCCCAAGGGAAGCGCTGAGGTAAATGTGGAGGCGTTCCATCTCGGTACGCAGAGCTTGTGGCAATGTGCGTTGCCTCTTCTATGAGATAGCGCATCCAGTGATTTCCCGATCTCGGATAGGTGGCTAAATAGACCCGTTTCCATTCCTCTGAGAAGGCTTGGAGTTGAAACAGCAGTACAATAATAATTAGATATTTTTTCATACGTCGGTGCCCTTGGTAAAG
>JAFEGS010000587.1 GCA_018239705.1 Verrucomicrobiota bacterium
TTAGAAGAGGCGCAGCAGCTTAATGACAGAAGCCCTGACAAAGATATAGAGGTGAGCAAGGAGCTTTCTTCGCGTATTAGAGTACTTAAGTCAAAAGGGGAGCGTTAGTATGGATGCAGCAAGAGAGGTGTTTGGGAATATCGGCAAATACGTTCTTGGTGATTCTTCAAGTGGGAAGACAACGCAGAATAAAAAAATGGGTGCCTACCAAGGGGTAAAACCGAAAGCAGGCGTGCCTACACCGCCGAAGAAGAAGCCCACCTGGGCCGATTTCCCCCTTTTATTTGGGAAAAACATGCTCAAAATGGGTGTGGGTGTACTTGCATTCTGTGCAGTACTTGCCGGCGGCGTTGCTTTAGGTGCAGCCCTTGGCCTGGTTACTGCTGTGGCAGCTTTGGTGGCCACACCTTTTTTTGTTGGCTATTGCATCTATAAGATTGGTGAAGCAACTAGTGACTGGGTGCTAAAGCAATGGGAGCGCTTGCCTTCAAAGCAGTAAGGAAAACTGCTCTTTGGCCTCTTCATAGAGCTCTTCGAAGTAGACTTTAAGCTGAGGGCCGAAGTCTTTGGCCAGATCCCAGCAGGTCAGTACATCCAAAGAGCCGCCATAATCGGGATCAAATGAGGTGCCCAGCACCTTGGCGCCGACACGCTCATAGGCATGAATCAGAGAAGGCAGCTTGAGAGTGCAGTGCAGGGCGCTTGAGATAAGGGTTTCAATCTCTTCAAAAGAGCTAGACCTTGTAATACAGTTTTCAAGAGCCCAATGAAGATCGGTAGGGCGATAGGGGTCTATAGGAGACAGTATGGGCTCTTTGTGCTTCTGGGCACTCAAGTCAACAAATCTACCTACAATCTTGAGGATACTATCAGAGTACAAATGGGCCGAGAGGCTCGTTGTGCCAATGACGTAGCGGCAGCGCGTCTGTTGATGGATAATTCGTGCAACCCCTCTCAGCAAGAGCAGCAGGACGTTATAGGTCTTTTGGTAGGCTTCAGTTACAAAGGCGCGGCTCAGCTCAATCACGCCATG
>JAFEGS010000588.1 GCA_018239705.1 Verrucomicrobiota bacterium
AATAATTCAGGTTTTTGATAATGTCGCTGTCTATGGTTCCTGCGTCTTTCTTTCACTTCATTTTCAGCATTTAAAATTCGATACATCGTACGTATAGAACAATAGTACTGCCCTTCGTCCAGAAGGGTTGCATAAATCTCATGAGGGGCTTTATCCATAAATCTATCGGAGTGCAAGATTTCAAGAATAACCAGCCTCTCTTCAGGAGAAAGTTTGAGAGGAGGCAGATTAGGCTTTTTCATGCAACTGTGAGGATGCCTGTTGCGATAAAAAGAAGCTCGTGGAACCCCCAGACATTGGCAAGCAGATTTTATGCCGATAGAGCTAACCAAGCTTTGGGCAATATTCATGACGTCTTCCTTTTTTCCTCGACCGACTGTAGGCAAATTCCAAACATCTCGGAGACTTTTTTTTGGACGTCGATAATTAATTCTGCTTGCTGCAACCGATGAGATAGACGGCTATTGGCTTTCTCTAGCTCAACAATACGTCTTGAGGAGGCATCTAGAACTTTTGCAGGCTTCCCACGCTTGCGAGGGTTTAAGCCACTTAAGCTACCTTCTTTACGTTGTCTGCGCCATTTTGTTAAATGAGAACTATAAAGGCCTTCGCGTCTTAACAAACTTGTGATCTTTCCTTCCTCACAATGATCAGCTTCTTCTAAAATCTTGAGTTTATAATGGGCAGTAAAATTACGCCGAACAGGAATTGATTTGACTTCAGGGTCAGGAACAGTCTTGTCTAAAACTGGCGTGATCACAGGAGTTAAGGGGTGTTGGGTATCAATCACCTTCTTGATATCTGAAGCAGCGCCCTTGCCAACAGCGGGTCCTTCTTTCGCTTTTTTAAGTAACATAATTTACCTTTTCTATCTTCCCCACCCTACACTAAATTAACATACATCAGTTGTCTCATCTACATTGGCACAGAGGGCATGTAGAAATAATCCTGAATGCGAAAAATCTTTTTTTCCCTTGGTACATGGGAAGGTTCTTTCGGCATCATTAATAAAATCCCTAAAAATGCACAAAT
>JAFEGS010000589.1 GCA_018239705.1 Verrucomicrobiota bacterium
AAGCCATTACCAGCTCTATTGCCTTGGTAGTTACTTCGCCCTCTGTTTTGGCCTTCTGGACGTCTTTGGCCTTGATAGCCGCCTTCTCTTGAACGAGGAGCTCTTGGCTCTCCTGACTGAGACCTTTCTCCCCTTGGATAGCTTTCCCTTGGGCGGAATGGTCTTGACTCGTTTGCATCATGACGTGGCGCTCCAAAGCGATTGCCATTGGGGCGACTGGCGCCAAATCTGCTTTGTCCACCCTCTCTTGAGTCGGGTCTATCGGTTCTTGGGCGTCGTGGGCCTTTAAAGCCATTGCCTTGATAGCCACCTTCTCTTTGATACCCTTCTCTTTGATAGCCACCCGCTCTTGGATAACCACCTTCCCTCGGACGCGATGCTCTTGGCTCTCTTGAATGAGGTCTCTCTTCCCTTGAATAGCCGCCCTCTCTTGGTTGACGATTCTCTCTCGGATAGCTTTCCCTTGGACGGCCTTCATATGATCTGCCAGCTGGCGGCTTCGGTCTTCTTTCAAAATATTCTCTTGACACGAGATCTCCCTCTTCTTGTTCTTTTTCTTGGGTTATTTCTTGGGGTTTTTGTCTTGGCTTTGTGCCTTTTGGCTGCGAGCGACCATGACGAATTGGCTCCGCCTTAATCGAAGGGTCCGGCTCAAACCCTGGCAGAATAATGGTTTCAATACTGCGTTTTAAGAGGCGCTCAATATCCTTCAGGTATTGATCTTCATCGATACATACAAGAGAAATGGCCTTTCCAACATTGCCGGCGCGCCCTGTGCGACCGATACGGTGGACATACTCTTCTGGTACATTTGGGATCTCGTAGTTTACTACATGCGGCAGCTGGTCAATATCTATCCCTCTCGCTGCCAGGTCTGTGGCCACAAGTACGCGTATATCTCCCTGCTTAAAGTCGGTAAGTGCTTTGGTGCGGGCTGACTGGCTCTTATTGCCATGGATAGCCATAGCTGTAATGCCATCTGTCGTCAGCTGCTCAGACAAGCGGTTCGCACCATGTTTTGTGCG
>JAFEGS010000058.1 GCA_018239705.1 Verrucomicrobiota bacterium
GCCATTAGGTAACACCTTTCTAATTTTGAAGTTGCGATTGTCAATACGATGAATGTTATCCTTTTTGTTACAGTTAGCAACATACATGGTTCCTTCTTCGTCTATGCAAAGACCACTCGGGCGACAAAACTGCGCTTCAGTGCCAATCCCATCTCGATTCCCTACCGTACTTCCTGCCAATGTGGATACCTTTCCGTCAGGTGCAATTTTGATGATTTTGTGGGTCAAATTCGAGTTGTACTCAAAATTAGAAAAAAATATGTTTCCATTTTTGTCGCAGCAAACATAACTGGGACTAACGAATTGTTCAAGTGGATCGGCCTTGGAGCCATTCTCATCTTCATCGCTCTTGACGTTTCCAGCGATGGTGTAGGCAAAAATACCGCTGCGAGTGCGGTTTTTTTCTAGTTCCTCTTCGTTTTGCAAATCTAAACGTTGCATTGCTGAACGTAAACTGTCCATTGCCACATAGGTCATTATAGCATCCGCCTCTGATATTTTTTAAAAAAGTATAACGTAGATTACTAATTAAAAGTAATTATGAATGTACTATTGTATCACATGTACCAAAATGGGACTAGTAGAGGTTGAGCAGCTTTCCGATTTTTGCGGCCGTCTTATAGATCATATACTTGCGAAGGCCTAGAGCGTTAAGGGCCGGGCCGATACAGGTATAGTAGGCTCTTTGCACCAGCTTTCGAGGCAGGGAATAGTCGCTGTTGGTATTACCCGTGATATCGCTTTTAAGGCCATCTCGCTGAGCGCATAGAAGCTTACGAGGGCAAAACACGTTGTAGTTCTTCCTCTCAAAGTGCTCAGAAAACACTTCGTCTACAGGGAGAAGCGCATCATCTCTATCGGTAATTGCCTGCTCCAAATGGCCAATCAGGCGGTCAAAGCATCTCTGGTGCACCACATAGGAGTGCATGCAGTTGCCCGACTCTACTCTCACAACATGCTGTGAAAGTGGCGTAGGCGCTACATCGTGGTGAAAGCCAAGAAAAAGCATGTCCCAGTTCTCAGGCAGCTCTTTCATCGTGCCTTCAAGCATCCTAGCCGCATGCTCGTTTTGTGCATATACCGCATCGTCTTCGTGGATGTGGACGGTCTCTAGATGCTCAGCACGGGCCTGTTTTAGGGCGTAGAGGTGGCTCAAGAAGCAACCGGCCTGGGCGCGCTTATGGCGCTCGTCCCTGCCGGGCATTCTCGTATAGAAGTCTTTGAAGGTAATAGCAGTATCTTCGATGATATAGTCATCTGCCAGCTGGTACCCATTTACGGCCGAGAAGCGCTCCCAGTTGGTCATCCCAATTGCCTCAAAATGGGCGCGCGTAGTCTCTAATTTCTTGGTTGAGCTGTCGATATTGATGACGTAGGCCTTGCCAAAATAAGCATCAAATGAAAATTTTTGTGTTACATCCTGCGCTTCATCGAGCAGCGGGAATTCCGGAGGGAAAAGCGCCTTTTCGATGGCATGGGAAAATGATGTAAGTGGAGCGATAACATGATGCTCTACAAATGCTCTTATATAGTTTACCTGCATACACTACCTGAATTGTTCATAAAATCTGTTAGGCTCGCGGCCATTGAGATAGACCGTTGATGGCTGGAGCATAAGCCATTCGACCACCTTACGGGGGAGGTAGATCTCATCAGTTGGATTACTTAAGTCGCACAGCTGGATCACCTGTGACTCCTGGACCACTGCTGGGCGATTGGTCTCCTTGTCTATAAACCCGTGCTTGACTTGGGCTTTTGTGACACCGGTAGTGCCTCCAAGTAGAGCTGCCAGCAGATAGGCCGCAGCGCTCTTCAGCCTGTCCAGTGCTACCGCTACAATTTTAGATACGAGAGGGGGTGTAAGAAGGGATATTGCATCGCACATAAACTGCACTGTCAATATAGCCGGTTTTGGAAGGCTTTTCCAGAAAAGCTCACCGAGGCTCATATGAAACTTCGGAGTAAACCCAAGCTTTTTCAGGGTGTGGGAGATATAGGTAGAGCAGTTTTGCGTGACAAAGTTAAAGGCGAGGCCTTCTGTGTGGCCCTGCTGAATATCATGTTTGATTACCTCAAACTGCTCTTCGGAGATGGCAATATTGGTGACGATGCGAGCGTTGAAGGGGAGTGCTTCCCAAAGATCGGGTGAGCGAAATCGCGACTCTACGGTCTCAGCAATGTTCGTAGCTCCAAGGGTTTTGCCCCAGTTGAAGCCTGCGCTATAGAGATCGCCCTCTGGGGTCATGAGACGAAGCCAAGGGTGCTGTGGTTGATTGAGCTGGGCATCTGCCTCATCTGTGCAGGGGCAGTATTTTGGCAAAAGTGGTTCAGACCATGAGGAGACTATCTGGAGCACATGTGGTGGCTTCTCAGATGGGGTCATGAGGGGAGAGGGGAGCTTGACTGCTCTCTGCTGTACAGCGCTCACCTCTGCTGCAGTGAGTCTGGTAATGGGTTCAAAGGTGTGCCAGTTGACCAGGCTTCTTTTTGTGAGGCCATTTGGAAGGTAGTTCCACTCCGATGTGTCATTGAGGATTGTAGAAAAGGGAGTGTATGTCCCGTCACATAAGATTTCTAGCCCGCTACTTGCACCTATTTTTACCTCATGCCCATAGTAGGAGATGCAGTGATGCAGGTGCATCTTCATCAGCTCTTTTGCCTCTTTTGGGTTAGCATGATAGGTTTCGACGGGAAGGCCCGAGCGCTTCCATCGCTCTATGTGTTTCTTTTCCTCAACGAGTGTGGTATCTGGGAAAATAAAATTTTCAATAGCTGTAGTGATGTTATTAAAAATATGACAACCCATCTTTATTACCCTATTAAAAAAGTTTAAAATAATTATACCATAACAAGATAGTTTTTTAAAAGTAAAATTTGCGTGCAATTTTGCTAAAATGGTGCTATATATTCTGCAAAAGTGAAAGTACAGAGGTGGAGAATTATGAATAGTCAGATTGAACTACGATCTATTAATAGCATCGCGATTATTGTTGCAATGGAAGAAGAGGCAGAGCCTATTATAAACAAATTACAGTTATGGTCTGTGCCAAATAATTACTTTGATATAGATTCACGATTAAAGCTACACTTTTTTACAAATAAAATAGATGGCAAAAGAGTTGCTCTGGTTGTTAATGGTAAAGATGCTGTTCACAAAAATGCCGATAGAATCGGCACCCAGTTTGCTACCCGAGTTGCTGAAGCCGTATGCCAGAAGATGAAACCCGACCTGATTATGAGCGCAGGCACTGCCGGAGGCCTTAAAGATTCAAACATCGGCGATGTCTATGTCAGCGATAATACCTTTGTCTATTGTGATAGAGTGATAAATTTAGATCACTATCGAGAGTATGGTGAGGGCCATTTTCCGTATTTTCCTATTTCTTCAGTTGCAGCGAAACTGGGGTTAAAGCTTGGTAGAGTCGCTACGAGTAACTCTCTAGATCCAACATCGAGAGATAAGGAAGAGCTTGCAAAATTAGATGCCGACGTTGTGGATATGGAGGCAGCGGCTATTGCCGAGGTGGCCAAAGATTATGAGGTACCGGTCATTGCTGTTAAGGCAGTAACGAACTATCTGGATAAAGAGCTTCATACTGCCTTTAAAGAAAATTATTCCCTCGCAGTGAATAGCCTTGCTGAAAAGATGGTCGACCTGGTACCCGCTCTTCTTAACCTGTAATGATCCTGTTGACAAAATTGGCTAACGCAGAAGAAAGTGGTCAAGAAAGTCCTCTAAACTAGGAGAGGTTGCTATGAAGCCCACCGCCACAAGTCCATTTGATATGACATCCCTTGCAGAATCACTTCCCACAAAAGAGCAGAAAAAACCAGACATAGAAAAACAGCGGTTACAAGAGCGGATAGAAGAGCTCCAGAAGGCGAACGAGGGCCTTGTGCAAAGGGTTGGACGTAGGGACAACACCATTCTCGAGCAAAAAAAACAGATAGAGGAGCTCCAGGGAGCGAACGCGAGCCTTGAGGAAAAGATTAAACTTAAGGATAAAGATCTCGTAGATATGATCAACGCAAAGCCTCGTTATGATGAGATGAAAAGGCTTAATCACTATGATAGCGAGATTTTTGTGGATGCAGCAGCCTCGGGTGATTTACCTATGGTGAAGTACTGTCTTTACTTTGTCCGAATAAGCGTTAATACCATTAATGCCAAGCGTTTGACTGCTCTAGATAAGGCAGTTGACGGGGGACATGAGCCAGTTGTTATATACCTATTCGACTGCAAAGCTAAGTTGTGTGAGGAGGGGAAACCAACGCTTTATCGCGCTGTGGAAAACGGGATCTCACGCATTGTTCAGTTGGTACTTGAGCATGATGCGAGACCTGAGCATCGTTACAAAGATAGGACGCCATTTTTTGCTGCTTGCGCATTGGCTCATGTAACATGCGCAAAGGTTTTGCTTTCATTTGGGGCAGATATTAATGCCCGATGTACCGAAGAGCATCTCTCCGCCCTTGATGTAGCTGCTTGGGATAAAAGCGAGAAGGGATGCAAAGTATTGGACTGGTTATTGAAGCAAAAGAAGATCAATGTACACTCTGTAAACAAACACAATAAATCTGCCCTTCACTGGGCCTGTAAGGCAGAGAATGTGCATGCGACGAAAGCTCTGCTTGCTGCCGGAGTAGATTCCAATCAGTGCACAGATAAAAACCAGAGACCGCTTGATCTTGTCAGTAAAAAAAATCGTGAAGAATTTCGCCTCATTTTTGAAGAGCATGAAGAAAAAATTTCTAAAGAGAAACAGGCCTATGATGACACGCAGAGTCGTATCACACTTGATGAGAGGAGTGTTACTCAGAGCCACGTGACGCGAGAGTTGAGTCATAAAAAGTAAATTATGAATACTTAAAGATAAGATCTTCGGTACTACTTTTTTAGTTTAAGCAAATGTACGAGGATTGATAACATTCTTCTTCGCAAGTCTTAATGGGGAGAATGTTTCTGTGTCTTTATTTAATGGTATTCCTTCAAACTTCTGTTTATCTCCTCCTCTGAGCGTAGAACGTGCTACGAAGCAAGTCGAAACTCCTGAAAGCCGCTTTGAGCATTTCTTAGCTCTAGCAAAAGCAGGTGAACCTATTGCCGCACCTCTTCGACTCGCATTGCATATCTGCCTCCAGCTGGATAGAAAGGTTTTTAATCCTATAGGAGATTTATTCCGCAAATCATCTCTATTTGCTGCTGATCTTTTTGCGCAGGTCCATGAAGGTACTGCACCACTCAATAGAGCAGAAATTGCGTATCTTTTCGATGAGTTTCTCAATGCATTTGATACAATGGTAACCGAGAGGAATCAGCGCTCTGTATGTACGCTCGAGACACTGAGTTTTCAGTGGAGTGTTGATTATGGTGCAAGAGGGGAGCTTGCAAGGATCATGGAGGCAGGCTACAGCAAGGTTCAAGAGGCAAGAAAAGCGGTTAATGGACTTCCTGTTCCTCCAACGTTTGGCCATGGTTTCAAGTGCCAGTATCGAGTTGAGGGGGCTACTGCCTATTGTAACAGCCAGGTCATTGATCACAGCGGCAGGCTGCTTGAAGAGCATCCTTGGGAAACGTTTTACAAAACAGGGAAGGCATCTGATGAAAAACTGGCGCTGGAGCTCTCACCTGAGATCCCATGTGATATAAAAAATAAATTTGAAAATCGAAAGATCATCCAGCATAAAGGCTATACTTTTAACAAGAGTGCAGAGAAGCTCTGTCTATCAGATAATTGGGGTTTAGTAATGCACCTGGCAGAGGAAGATAAAGATATTTCTCCTGCAGTCGGGCAGAGAGTGCTGAAACGAGCCATTGCGAGTGGCCTCCAAAAAGCTATTTGCTGTTTTGAGGAGTACAATGACTTTGAAGGGTCTTTATTGGATGATATGGAGGCTCTTAGTCTCGTCGATGTGGAGGCTGCACCACTGGAAGATCAAGAAATTGTGTCCCACATGGACTATACATTTGATTCACACGCAGAGCAGTTTGCTCTTGGAGATAACTGGGGATTGGTCAGGAGCCTGATGAGAGGGAGCTTTGCTGAGGAAGTGGCTTCTAAGGTGTTGGGATTGGCTATTCTTGAAAAAAAATGGGATATTTGTGAGGTATTATTTGGTGCTGGGGTGCCACTTGAGACAAGTAACGGCTGGGGCCCTTACAGTGCGTTCATTCATACGATCCGCAAGTGCGATAGTGCTATTCTTACGAGGATTCTTAAGCGTACAGTTCCTGGCGTGTCAGTGCCTGCATATGATCTCAAACATTTTGAAGAAATCGGCAGAGCGTTCTATTGTCGCTTCAGGAGTGATGGTCCAGCGCGGGACAAACAGCAAGAAAATGAAGTGCTCGCTCTACTGACAAAGGTGTGGATTAAAGCCCATGTTCCAAAGTACGGTATTGCTATGCCAATGATAAAAAAGCATGAGATCTCTTTTTACAAGGAAATTATATCGAACACTGGAAGTTTTAATAAACCAAGCCACATATTTTCTAAT
>JAFEGS010000590.1 GCA_018239705.1 Verrucomicrobiota bacterium
GGCCGTGATCCTAATAGGGAGATATGAGGTTCTCTAACAACTGCTAATGAGCGCAGCTGCCTTTTGCTGATCTTCTTCGCGGATCATCACATCGATGCCATTTATCAAAGTCAGGTGAGTAAGAACTCCTCCGGCATTATCTGATCGTAAAAAGCACTCAATATCAGCACTATCAAGTAGCGCTTTCACAAGATCGGCTTTTGTTGCATCGTAGGTCTTAAATATTGAAATAATTTCTCCCATTTGAGCCTCCCTTTAGCTAAAGCTTCAGGAAAAGAATAGCATAAAACGTTGTAAAAAACTACATGTTCATCTTATAAGCACTTCAAAGTTAGAGTAGGTGATATTGCATGCAAAACCTAGTAGAAGTCCTTTTAGGCATCATTATCGTGCTGTCCTCCTTGGGCGTGATCCTGTTCAAAAAACCGGTCCACTCATGCCTCTCCTTCTTGCTGACCCTTCTTGCACTCTCCGGGATGTATCTCCAGCTAGGTGCTCCCTTTATCTCGGCCATGCAGATCTTGGTATATGCCGGGGCAATACTGGTCATTTTTATGTTTGTCATCGTGCTCTTTCAGGATGCCTATCTTGCCATTGACAGCTACCCGGCCAAGTCAAAGCCCTTTTGGCTTGCATTGAGCGCCGCTTTTCTCGCTGCAGCCTTCATGACATTAGGTGTAAGCTTAGGCAGCGTCGAGAGCAAGAGCACTCCGGAGGGCTATGGATCGCTGGAGGCTCTCGGCAAAGCCATTTACCTCGATTTCTTCTTTCCCTTCGAAGCAGTGGCTATGCTCTTTCTCGTAGCCATCATCGGGGCATTATACATTGGAAAAAAGGCGGCTAAATAACATGGACCTCTCATCACTTCTTATCATCAGCTTCTGCATGCTTGTCATCGGCATCATCGGCATTCTGGCCAGAAGAAATCCCCTCATTATGTTTTTGTCCATCGAACTGATGCTCAATTCTGCCAATCTCCTCTTCGTCGCCTTCTCCAGGCAGTGGGGAAACCAGATTGGCCTTG
>JAFEGS010000591.1 GCA_018239705.1 Verrucomicrobiota bacterium
TTCCAGGGCGGTTTTCTGGGCCTTGACAACATCAGCGTATTTGACAGGAGCGTGCCTGTGCCACTTGGTGGCTATATCGATCAGGCCGATGGTACATCTTGGATGGGCTTTTACTGCGTTGAGATGATGAAGATCGCGCTCGAGCTTGCGCAAGAGGAGCCCATCTATCAAGACATGGCAACAAAATTTTATGAGCACTTTCAGGCAATAGCCAGAGCTATTGTGAACTTGGGAGGGCAGGGCCACAGTTTATGGGATGAGCAGGATGGCTTTTTTTATGACGCCCTGCACCTTCCCGACGATACAATCATCCCATTGAAGGTGCGCTCCATTGTTGGGATTTTACCCATTCTTGCTATGGAGGCGCTCGATCCGGAAATATATGCCAAGGCACCTATCTTTGAGAGGCGTCTTAACTGGTTTACCGAGCGCCACACTACCGACTCGATGGGCATGCCCTGCGTGCATAAGTCGGGCGTAAACAATAGGCGGCAGATGGGGCTTATCCCTGCAGCCAATCTGGAGCGCGTATTAAAATATTTATTCGATGAAAATGAATTTCTTTCAGACTATGGTATACGCTCTCTTTCGAAGGTTCATAAAGACCATCCATACGAGTTTAAGGCTGAAGGGTTGGAAGTAAAAGTGGGGTACCTGCCGGCAGAATCTGATAGCGGCCTGTTTGGGGGCAATTCCAACTGGCGCGGTCCTATCTGGTTTCCGATGAATATCCTCATTATTGAGGCACTTCTGCGCTATCACCACTACTACGGCGATGATTATACAGTCGAATTCCCCACAGGGTCGGGCAAGAAGATGCACTTCAAAGAAATAGCAAAAGAGCTCTCCAGGCGCCTCACCTCCATCTTTTTGCCCAATAGCAGCGGCAGAAGGCCTCTTTATGGCGGCCAAGAAAAATTTCAGACAGATCCCTACTGGAAGGACTACATTCTCTTTCATGAATACTTCCACGGGGATAATGGCGCAGGGCTCGGCGCCTCTCACCAGACAGGGTGGA
>JAFEGS010000592.1 GCA_018239705.1 Verrucomicrobiota bacterium
CTAAAATACTATAAAAGCTCATTTCCCATAAAGGAGGGCACTTCGTTTTTCTCTAAAATACTATATTAGACCCCTTGCAAACATAGACGATCCGATAAAATGGATCTTTTTAGCCATCTCTCGCCGCCCAGATTTTTGCCTACCCTCCGGGTATGTCAAAAACCTGGACCGCGAGATCTGACTAAAAATCTCTCATTTTCTCTGATTGCCTATGTTTGCAAGGGGTCTACTGACTAAATGGTTGCCTTCCATGTTTTTGTGTGTTATATATGGAATGAGAAATTACGGTGAGGGTCATGTCTAGCGCGGCAAAAAAAAGATTAGTATACGGGAAATCCGAGAGTATTCCTGTTACAGTATTAACAGAAAAGACTGCATCAGAATACGAAAAGGATTTTTACAAGTGGACACTTGATCAATCAAAGTTATTGAAAAAAGGGGATTATACGAAGTTGGACATCGAGAATCTGATAGAGGAGATCGAATCTTTGGGCCGCTCAGAAAAAAGAACGCTAGAGAGTTTTCTTAAAAAATTGTTAATGCACCTTTTGAAAATTACGTTTCAGCCAGGACACCATACCTCTTCTTGGGATAATTCAATAAAACTTGCCAGGATCGATATTAGGGAAGTGCTTGTCGAAAATCCTAGTTTGAAACGAAAGCTGCCGGAAATCTTCGATCGAGCGTATAAATCTGCTCGATTACTAGCAGCATCAGAGACAGGGTTAGAGGAAAAAACATTCCCCACACAGTGTCCTTGGACGTATGATGAGTGCATGGAAGATGCTGGGCTGCCGGCAAAAGAACGTGAAAAACCGAAGAAGAAAAAGAAATAATATTTTCTGCCTAGAGCAACGTTCCTTGTAGGACCAGAAGGGCTATGCCAAAATAGATGGTGATGCCTGTCACATCAACCAAGGTGGCCACCAATGGAGCTGATGAGGTTGCAGGATCTGCTCCAAGTCGTTTGAGCAGTATCGGGAGCATAGACCCAGCAAGAGAGCCCCATGTCACC
>JAFEGS010000593.1 GCA_018239705.1 Verrucomicrobiota bacterium
AATGGCATTTTCTGTAATTTTGGGGGGACTTCGATTTTGCTTTTTTGAAGGAAAACCCATTATCGTATGATAGTCTTCGTCATTGGTCCATACCAATTTATCACAAAGGTGAGATGTTGCAGCTTTTCCCCTAGCATGATGATAGCCATGGATAAGTTCGTGAGCAAGGAATATGAAAGGCGGATCGTTTAGAGGTTTGCAGTCACCAGATACCAAAGATACACTTCTAGAGGCACTGTAGGAGACTAAGACAAGTGAAAATATGCTATCAGGCGATTTTATTAGACCGCAACCATCATGTTCTGGATTATACAAGATCAAAATCGTAGTGGCACATTCACCAATTTTCTGGATCAAGCGAGCACCGACAGGACTTTTTTTCAAGAGCTCTATGTCTGCTTTTACCCTCGCTATGAAGAACGGGAAGCGAGAATCGTATCGCACACTAATATTTTTAGAAATTTCTTCTGTGTGACATAGGCTTTGGTGAGTACGCACTATGAGATCTGGTGTAGAACCTTCAACTGAACTGATCATAGTACCTCCTTTATCGAACGTTATCCATTCAATGAATGCGCATCAACTGTATCTACTGTTTTCCGGTCTCTAAGTTCTTTTGAATCTCCAATACTGCGTCAATGGGTAAAGCAGTCACTTCACAGATTGTTTTGACATCCACACCTTTGACTAACATATTTTTTGCAACCTTGTTTATTCCCTCTGTCTCACCTTCAGCCCTACCTTCAGCCCTACCTTCAGCCCTACCTTCAGCCCTGCCCTCAGCCCTGCCCTCAGCCCTGCCCTCAGCCCTTCCCCTCTCTTCTGCCTTCTTTAGGGTGTTGGCTTCAATCATAAGCCACTTGCGATGCCCCTCATAAATCTCTCTTTCTTCAGCATTAAAGTTCATAATGTCTAATACATTAAGAGCTTTTTTGAGATTTGGATCATTGAGGGGAGCAGGGAGGCGATTTTTATTCATCAGCTCATGGCGAGTTAAAAAGGCCACCCACATATC
>JAFEGS010000594.1 GCA_018239705.1 Verrucomicrobiota bacterium
CAACAGGAAGCGTAATCTTCTCCTGTTTCATATACTTACCTTGGCGATCGGCATACGAAACTTCACAGGCTTCAGCTGCTTCGTAGAAGAGAACTTGCGCCAACCCTTCATTCGCATAAATTTTAGCCGGAAGAGGAGTCGTATTCGAAATTTCCAAAGTCACATATCCTTCCCATTCGGGTTCGAAAGGGGTGACATTGACGATGATTCCGCACCGAGCATAAGTCGACTTTCCGATGCAGATTGTGAGGACATTTCGGGGGATCCTAAAGTATTCCACACTGCGCGCTAATGCAAACGAATTAGGAGGGATGATGCAAGTCTCCGCTTCGATGTGAACAAAAGCATTTTCACTAAAATTTTTGGGATCGACGAGAGAATTATAGAGGTTTGTAAAGACCTTGAACTCGTTGGCAACTCTCAGATCATAGCCGTAGCTAGAAAGACCGAAGCTGATGACCTTCTCTCCTTCCGTACATCGGACTTGATTATCGATAAAAGGTTCGATCATCCCATGCTCTTCAGCCATTCGACGAATCCACCGATCAGATTGTAACGCCATAAACCCTCACATGTCATCTCGTTTGATTTTTAGGAACAATACATATATGCTTCAAACCCAATTTTTCGCTACAACTTTTCAAAATGCAGAAGAGGATTTGCAAAATTACCTCAGGATCGATAAAGTGATCTCATCTGCCAAGTTGCCTAAAATCTATGAACGACCCGTTTATTCAATCGACCTGGACAAAACAAGACGAGCCTTTTGAAAAGCCGCTGCGTCCTCAATCCCTCTTTGACTTTTCTGGCCAAGACTCAGTCAGAGAACGCTTAGAGGTCTTTATCGCTGCAGCAAAAAAAAGGAGCGAGCCTCTTGGCCACTGCTTATTCTATGGACCTCCAGGACTCGGTAAAACGACGCTGGCAAATATCATCGCAAAGACCATGGGGACCCAGCTCGTCGTCACCTAGGGACCCATCATCGAAAAACCAGGAGATTTAGCAGGCATTCT
>JAFEGS010000595.1 GCA_018239705.1 Verrucomicrobiota bacterium
CAGCTACTGATACTTCCGACTCTAAGGCTCCTGCCTCAGATATTTCGCTCCCAAAACTAGATACAAGTAACTTCGACCGCCTTCCTGCAGCCCTTCATGAAGACCCACTGCTAGCCGCGCAGCTTGTTTCGCAAGGATTTTTTACATCCAGTGATGGCTCATACGCCTATAGCCATGATTCGAGCGTTTGCCCCGCCTATTATCTGTGTGATGAAAAGATCCCATACGTGGTGAATATGGATCGCGGTGGTGTGGTAAGACGATCCGATGGGAGCCACGCTGCCTGTATTGCCGATGGCGTTGGTGGTGATGGCTATTTTAGCGCCTTTGTCGCACACATGATCTGTGAGTTCATCTTACACGTTCTCTCTAAAAAGACAATGGAGTTTACAGGAAATGAAGAATGGAATAGTGAGGTTGCTCATAAGCTATTTTGGGGATGTACCTGCAATGTATGCGAGCGATCTCTTCCTGAAGTTAGAGGAGCTTCTACCGCGCTTTTTGTAGAATGTGTGCCGATAGGACAAAAGGATGGTAAAAACAGCTATCGCCTGCAGGGTGGAGCTTTGGGAGATGGAGCCATAATTCATATCAACGTAGAAAACAATACCATCACACAGCTCAACACCATTCGTAAGTCGCATAAGAACAGCTCCGGTGGATGTATTTCTTCTGAAGGTGAAATTATAGGCTTTCAGAATAGTATGGCATTTTCTACTGAGGCCTCAGAAGATGACTATATCATACTTGTGACCGATGGATTTCTTGATAATGTTCGAGCGGGTACAGCCTTGGAAGTTATGCAACTGGTCGCCTTCCACCCATTTTTTGATCAGCCATTTGAACAGCTGGTAGCCTATGATCGATTCTGGGAAGAGGACAAGGGCAACCCTCGATTTCCCTCCATTGACCATATAAATAAATTTATACTTGATAACCATGGAGAGGGGCTTTTTACCGCAGAAAAACCAACAGCTGCACAAATCACCAAGAGACTTGCAAACTAC
>JAFEGS010000596.1 GCA_018239705.1 Verrucomicrobiota bacterium
CGCTGTCAGCTCGCCAGTCAACGTACTTGGCAATACTGTGACAGATAACGGCGGCGATGGCATCTTCATTGCATCTAATGCCAATATGGTGAAAAACAATGCTGTGTACCGAAATGGTGGAAATGGCATCGACAATACTGGGTCATTGACTGAATTTTACAACAACTCATCGTGCAATAATGCACTAGCCAGCTGCGTCGGCATTCCTAGTGGACTTGTTGTGGCTCCAGGAGGCACTCCTGTAGCCGGCGGCAACCTCTGCTGTCCATAAGAAAAAAAAGAGGCGAAGGAGAAATCCTTCGCCTCTATTGATTACTCCTTGTCGATGATCTCGACTTCAGCATCTTCAATGGTTTCACCCTCTGGTCCTTGCGCCTTGTGGCCGCCTGTAGACTCAGCGTGGGCTTGCTGCGGCTCAGCTTGAGGTGCTGCTTTAGCCATTGCTTCGCCAATGTGCTGCATGTGCTCTTCCAGCTCAGTTTTTGCAGCCTTAATTCTGGCATTATCATTGGATTCAAGCGCCTTTTTCACAGCATCGATCTTTGCCTGGACATCTTGCGCAACGTCGGCAGGAATGCGATCTTTGTACTCGTGAAGGGCCTTTTCAGCTTGGAAGACAACTGCATCAGCTTCGTTATGGATGTCAGCGTCTTCTTTTCGCTTTTTATCCTCTTCGGCATGCTCTTCGGCATCTTTGATGATCTTTTGGATCTCTGATTCATCAAGACCGGAGCGCGCCTGGATACGGATCTTCTGCTCTTTACCTGTTGCCATATCTTTTGCATGCACGTGGAGGAGGCCGTCGGCATCGATATCGAAGGAGACTTCGATCTGTGGCAGCCCTCGAGGAGATGGCGGCAGATCGGTCAGGTCAAACCGGCCAATCTCTTTATTGGCATCGGCCATTGGCCTTTCTCCCTGAAGAACGCGGATGGTAACACCGGTCTGGTTATCAGCAGCAGTTGAAAACACCTGCTTTTTCTGCGTAGGGATTGTTGTATTGCGCGGAATGATAGGAGTCATTACGCCGCCAAGCGTCTCAATACCCAACGTGAGAGGCGTCACATCCAAGAGCAGGATGTCCTTCACTTCGCCCACAAGCACACCGCCCTGAATAGCAGCACCAACAGCTACAACCTCATCCGGATTTACGCCCTTGCTTGGCTCTTTTCCAAAGAGAGAGCGAACCTTCTCCTGGACTGCCGGCATACGGGTCATACCACCAACCAGAATTACCTCTGCGACATCGTCCTTTGTCAGGCCCGCATCTTTCAATGCCTTGAGGCATGGCTCAACGGTCCTGTCAATCAGACGCTGGGTAAGCATCTCTAGCTTTTGACGTGTCAGCGTCATTGAGAGGTGCTTTGGACCCGATGCATCCATGGTGATAAAGGGCTGGTTGATCTCAGTAGAGGTTGTACCGGAAAGCTCGATCTTGGCCTTTTCAGCAGCATCACGAAGGCGCTGTAGAGCCATTTTGTCTTTTCTTAAGTCAATGCCCTCTTCCTTCTGGTAGGTCTCTACAATCCAGTTGAGGATGAGAGCGTCAAAGTCGTCTCCACCGAGGTGCATATCGCCGTTTGTGGCCAGTACCTCAATGACCCCCTCTCCAATTTCGA
Source organism: Verrucomicrobiota bacterium (assembly GCA_018239705.1). Classification (GTDB taxonomy): domain Bacteria; phylum Chlamydiota; class Chlamydiia; order Chlamydiales; family FEN-1388; genus SZAS-6. The sequence goes on from JAFEGS010000596.1 coordinate 1,620, forward strand.
GGATGGAGATATCAAATGTACCGCCGCCAAGGTCAAAGACAGCTATTTTCTTCGTTGTCTTCTGCTTGTCAAGGCCATAGGCAAGAGCTGCAGCTGTAGGCTCAGGGATAATACGGCGAACATTGAGGCCTGCAATTCGGCCGGCATCTTTTGTGGACTGTCTCTGCGCATCGTTGAAGTAGGCAGGAACAGTGACCACAGCCTCTGTAATCTTCTCACCGAGATAGGCCTCTGCTGTCTCCTTCATCTTCATGAGGATATAGGCACTTGCCTCTTCAGGTGTGATTTTATTGCCTTGTACCTCGAGTACCGCATTTCCATTTTGGCCTTCTGCTACCTTGTAAGGAACAATTTTAGCCTCTTCTGTCACTTCCTGGTATTTTCTTCCGATGAAGCGCTTTGGAGAATAGATCGTATTTTCAGAGTTGGTAATCAGCTGTCTTTTTGCAGGGATACCAACAAGGCGCTCACTGCCTTTAAAGCCGACGACGGAGGGTGTTGTTCGTGTTCCTTCAGCAGAAGCGATGACGACCGGCTGGCCTCCCTCCATTACTGCCACACATGAGTTTGTGGTACCTAAATCGATACCAATAATTTTCTGTTTTTTACCTTCTTTTTTTTCCATATGGTATGCTCCTTTACATAGTTATTTTGATTCTTGCTCTGAAGAGGTAGGGGCAATGGCCACCTTTACCTTCGCTGGTCGAATGACGCGGCTCCCCATCTTGTAGCCACGGCTAAACTCTTGGATGACAGTTCCTTCAGCCTGTGTAGTTGTCTCTTCCGTCTCGATTGCCTCATGCATGTGAGGATCAAACTGCTGACCAACCGACTCAAGTGCGACAACACCATTGTCAAAGAGCACCTGCTTACACTGATTGAGGATCATCTGAAACCCAACGACCCATTTTTTAACCTCATCTGACGCTCCTTGAGAGGCTTGTAAGGCCTGTTCGAAGTGGTCGAGTGGCTGCAGGAAATCGAGTATCACGCTCCCGATAGCATAGCTTTGCGACTCCACCTTCTCTTTTTGCAGCCGTTTTCTCATGTTTTCTGCTTCTGCAAGAGCGCGGAAGTACTTATCCTTACTCTCGCTGAGCTCTTCTTTCAGTTTTGTAAGCTCATCTTTTTCTTCCGGCACAGGGACCTCTTGGTCTATTTCTTGACTCTCTTGTGACATATCTTATCCTTCTATTGTTGGTCCTAAAAGAACTTTGCTCTTTTCCATTTCGAGCCTCGCTTCACGGGCCGTTCTAAAACTAATTTTATGTTTGTACAGGCTATTTTCGAGAAACTTTGAGACATCGCCTGCAAGCTGATTCAGCAATGTCAAAATATGTTTATATGGTAGCCTCATTGGCCCAATAATGCCGATGGCACCTACCTGTTTCTGGTTGATGCTATAGGGCGCAGCGATCACCGTGCAGTTTGCCTCTACAGGCAGGAAGTTGTTGAGATCTTCACCCATCCAGTACTTTATAGCGCCTCCCTTCACGCACTCGCGAATAAGGCCTCGAAGGGCCGTCTGATTTTCGAATAGCAGCAGGCAGCTCGCAAGACTTTCCGCCTCTTGAAACTCAGGGTAGCGAAGAAGCTTAGAAAAGCCTGTGCGGAAGAGATCTTCCTGGCTGAAGTTCGAGTAGCTCACCAGGTAGCGAGTCATAGATTCCTGATAAAAGCGCACTGCGAGCTCGCGCACATTTTCGTCAAACCCCTCTTCTTCAAACTCTTTTCCAAGCAGGCGAGAATGCGCATAGGCCTCAATGGCCAAAAGCTCCTGGTCTTCGATTTTACGAGGTGCATGCAGTATTTCCGTATAGACCTGTCCAAAGCTGGTAAAGACAATGGAAAGTGCTCTAGAGTAGTCAAGCTTTATAAACTTGATATCAGTGACAAAATCGCGATCAAAACGAGGTGCCGACAAAAAGGCCGCGCTCCCTGTCTGCTCACTTGCCTCTTCTGCAACTCTCTGGAGAAAAAGGGCGACCTCTTTCATATCCTGCGCGGTATCTCCTACGGCGAAGGAGTGAGGCACCTCATGTTCAAGCTCACTGAGCACATGGTCGATATAGAGGCGAAAGGCGAGCGTTGTGGGAATACGCCCCCCGCTTGTGTGCTGCTGCTTGAGATAGCCCTCCTCTTCGAGGGCAGCAAAATAGTTCCTGATTGTCGCTGAACTCAAATCGGGAAAGCCGACCTCTTTGAGGACATTAGAGCCTACTGCCTTGCCGGTTTTGAGGTAGTACTCGACAAGAGCTAAGAGAATGCGCTTTTCTTTATCGCGCTTCGATGGGCGTTTGATTGGTACAGGATGTAATGGCTTCACGGCTTTCCTCTACTGATTCTTACCACCAGTATAGAGATAAGGAAATTAAGCCGTCAACCAGAATTTAGCACTTTTTGATCAAGAGTGCTAAAATTGCGATTATTGTTATGACTTTCCCTTGTTTCTTTCAATCTCGAGCAGCCTATAGTGAAAGTCTTTCATCTCATCATGGATTGCCTTTACTAGGTCTCGATTTGATTCTAGCTTCATGTCCAAATAGCGGATATCAGCTCTTGACTCAGTTCGATTCCATATAAATAGACCAAAAACCCCAATAAAAAATATGATAAACTGAGTACATTCCATGTTACTACTCCTTTCAAGTCAATGGGCACGAGGTAATGGCCGGATTTTGACAGACAAAGAGCAAGACATCGACGATAGAGGGCGACCATTCAAGCCCCCTATGGCATACCACCTTCGATGCAATCCAGGAAGATCCTTGGATAGTAATTTTTCCTAGAAAGAGGGTCAATACATTGCTGCCATTTCTATCATGTTCACTTGATGATAGAACATATGCTTTTTATTTTGGAGGAGAAAATTTATCTGTAAAATCTGCAAATTTATCTGTAAAATCCATTGTAGCTTCAAAAAAGCTGCCTTATGCAGTAGGAAATACGGATAACTCGCCATGAGTTTTTATTTAAGTTTTTTCCCTGACCCACTGAGGAGTTTTATCCGAACCAATATTTCGAATTAAACCGTTCTTCCTCATTTTTCCAATTAAATTTTTAATTTTATTTACTTTTTGAGCCTTTCCTAATATTTCAGGCAATTTATCCATAAGGAGAATGTCAAGGTCTTGACGTGTGGCGACCTTGTATTGATCTATGAATTTAAGAATGAGCTGTTGGTAGTGATCGCTATCGAAAGCTTTATTTTTGATGTATTGCGCCCGTTCCTCAGGAGCTTCTGCGACAAGGGCAGAGATGAATACATTCGGATAGCGCCCTTCGATTAATTTTTTTGTCCTGAGGTCCTTGACCATGTCTTTTGCGATTTTTTGGTTTTTCTGTATACGGTCTAACGCCATTACTTCGTCAATTGATAGATCTTTGTGTTGAATGAGTGCTCGACTATAATTTTCATCAATCAGCTTTCCATGAATCGTTAACACCACGTGATTGGAATCGTCCAAATTATATTCAGGAAGGGGAAAATATCTTTTGCGTTGCTCAAAAAACATTCGCCGTATCCCCATGCCCATAGTATCTATCATGTCTAAATTTACCATAGCCTGCACTAGAAACGGATTTCGGTACCGTTCTGGTGTGCGCTCTCGCAAAACATAATCATCGACAGCTCCATCGTAAAAGCCCCCAATATTTTGTAAAATCAGTCGATCAATTTTCTCCGTCACAATGATACGAGCATTTTGGGTGTAGTCCTGATGGGCTAAACAGTTATTAATCGCCTCCAAAACAATTTTGGGGTCATATTTTGTCAGTTCAACCGGGATCAGCTGATTGGCGGGTTGGAATCGAAATTTGATATTCCGAATGTGTTTAAATACTGCCTCAACACTCAGAAGGAATGGTGGGCCAAAATGGGCGTAGGCTTCTTCTTCGCCTACCAGTTTCCAAGTAATCTGCGCAGGATGGGGATTCAAATAGTAAGCAGATTCTGGTTTGCCTAAGAGTAAAATGGCTGCCTTGGTTATCTGACCCTTCAGCGTCAGTTTAGTTTTATCAAGAAATGTGAAGGTGCTCCAGTGGTTGATGTCTTCGCCTGATCGTGCACCTGTTTGCTTTTGTTGGAATTTTACTCGTGCGGCATGAATCGCATCGTCATCTAAGTCGTCAATTGATGCCTCCGGACAAATTTGAGCTGACCAATCAATCCCCACCTGCTCCTTGCGGATCATTTCCAGTTTGTGCAATGGAAGCGCTGTAATTGATCCACCCGCTCTTCCATAAAAATGCCCTTTCCAACTTGTAGGCATCCCAGAAGGGGCGGCAGGGATTTGAAACATTAGCACTCTTCCTTCGGGAAGAAAAATTTCATAAATTTCCTGGAACGTCAAGCCGTTAGTTTGCTGAGAAATTTCGTGTTTTAAGCCGTATACAGGGTGTTATCGGGGAGATGATATAAATTCAGGGCCATAAAATCCATGAAAATTAGGCTTAGGATTGATTTACTGAAAAAAGCTTTAATAGGAATGGCATTTCCTCGGAAACCAATGCTTTATGCCCCTTCATATATAACTTACGAGCCTTTTTAATGGCGTCTTTTTCATTCTGTGCTGCCACTTCATACGTGAGATACCAAAAATTTAAATGATCGAAGCCAGATAGATATTTGAGGTCTAAAATTTTCACGCGGTATACTTTTTCTGAGTGCATGAAATTCATCCTTTGTTATGATGCTGTTTGGAAATCAAGTGTTGTCTGATTTCCCTAAACGTATCCAAATTGAGTACGATTGTCAACAGAAATATGGACTTACGCGAATATTTAGATAAGAAGAAAATAACCTATGGTGCTTTTGCTGAAACACTTGGAGTTCATGAGCAAACTATAAAAAATATTGCATGTGGCATAAGAAAGCCGGGCTTAAAACTTGCTTTGCGCATTGAAGAGCTATCCGAGGGCAATGTAACACCACGGGAATTAATAGACAGTTTTGAAAATGGCTCGAAAACAACGTTTAAGCGAAAATCCTTCAGAAAAAACAGCAAAATAAATTAGCGGCAAGTTGGCTGATGGTTTAATAGTCACTGCACGGAGCGGTTCGATGCACCTCGTTGTCAACGTATTGAGGAACTGGGTCGTCCCTGGTTCTTTTCCAGGTCTTACAACCTGAGTTTTAGACTAATTCAAGTCAATGGGCACGAGGTAATGGCCGGATTTTGACAGACAAAGGGTAAGACATCGACGATTGAGGGCGACCACTCAAGTCCCCTATGGTACACCACCTTTGATGCAATCCAGGCCGCAATAATCGCTTTTTTGTGAAAATCGGGAATTGATTTCACGCACTGCTTTCGAAATTCCTGAGAGAGTATAGGCAATAGGTACTCAAAAAAGGAGTTCATTAACGGATCATTTGGATCCTGAGCAAGCTGTATCCCCTCTAAGTAGTTTCTAATTTGCGAGGAAAAGAGGTCGATGCGATCTGAGATCTGATCGCTTATCAACGTAGGAAACCGCCCTGTCCTTGCAAGCTCGTGTAAAATGAGATTTACCTCGTCTCGCGCATACTCTTCGATCTTCCTCATGATCTGGCCCACAATCTGCTCTTTATGCGCCATATACTCCTCATCATTCAAAGAAAGACTTGTCAACACTTCGAAAGAAGAGCAGATCACACCCCCCTTATTTGCAGAGCTATCTTTGATGATAATTACCCCCTTCTCTTCCAGTATGTGCCTGGCGGTATCGGTAAGATAGAGGTTTGCCCCTTCGATGATCGTTTTTGCCGTAGGAACACCCTGAGGATCAAAAAAGTCGGCAATGTTTGAAGCACTCAAAGAGCCTGGTCTTCCACCTGCAGGGATAAAGACATCAGCAGGAAGGCGATGGACCCATGTGCGCAGGATCTGGTGCGCCTCTGCAGCAGAGAGCCACTCCTCGACCACCTCTCCCTCTTTTTTGCGGTAGCACAAAAAGCGAAGGATGTGCACACCTTCGCGCTTTTCACTTCGCATATCGAGCAGAAACCCGCCCTCAGAAAGTCTATCGGGTGGATAAAAGCGAATAGGCTTTGCCCCAAGAAAAAGCTCCTCGAGCAAGGGCAGTGAAAGGCCTTGCGGGTCATAAATCACCCCTGAGATATCGATGAGAGAGGTAAGATGGGCAGTTTCCGGATAATAGCGGTAGAGGTTACGAATCTGGTTGCCTGCCACATCACCATCGGGGCCCCCTGCCATTTTTACAGTAAAAGGCATTGTGAGAGGATCGATTTTCAAAAATCGTAAGACCTCCTGCATACAGATATTCACCCCATGCGAGGTCACCCCATACCACTTGTGATTGATACCTGTTTTCGTCTTACTCGTAATGAAGGCAGTACCCGGCTTATAGCCAATCTTTTTTGCGTAGTCTGCGATCCAGTCGATCATGACATCATGCATATTTTCATCGGGACCTAAGTAGAGATACTCCGGCTTTGTAAAGTAGTCGATAATCGCCTTTTCTTTGAGCTCACCGTTTTCATCGCAATTGACAAGGACAAGCAGGCTCTCGATGAAAATTCTTTGCGCTCTGTAGAGATGAACAAGCTTCGCTTCTCGATCCTCGGGAGGATAGAGAAAGATAATCCCCTTTGAGCCGCCCTCCGGAAGGTCCTTATTTTTTCTCTGCTGCGTCCAGGCAAGCTGGTAGCACTCAAGGAAGATCACCGGCACCTCCTCTAAAGCGATCTCTTTTGTAGGAAGCGTGATTGTGCGAAGGCCACCTCTGGCTAGATCCTGGAAACGAATATGGAACCCAAAAAAGTCTCTCTGGTAGATGAAAAAGAGGCCAAACGGGGCGTGAGAAAAAAGCAGCTTCACTCTTTCCGGAAGTCGCTCTAAGACATAGGGATCGAGCCGGTAAGAGAGAGCAGCCTTATTTGGCAAAAAGAAATTGGTCTTGAGACAGGCATCTACAAAGTAGAGGCCAAACATGAGCACTGTTTTCCGCCGCGTATCAGCATGCTCCTTACCTGTGTCTTGCCGCTCAATAAGCTCGACCAATTGCTGCCTCAAAAGGAGGTGAGCGGCCAGGTTTTGCCCTAGAGGATTACATTTAAAGCAAAAGAGGCGGTACAGGTCAATACCGAGCTCCGGCCAGTAGCAAAAAGCCTCTTTGACATTATCAAGAGAGTACATATTGGGATCTACATGGACAAGAAGCTCGTGCACAAAGCAGCAGACACTTCGTAAGAAGGGAAGGCTGAGCCCCTCCTCCGCAAGAAAGCTCTCATAGCTCTTTTCAAAGAGGTCTTTCATCGCAAAGTATCGCACACAGGCAAGCTCTCTATTGAGCTGTTCAATATCGGTACAATCCCAGCAAGGAGCTCCCCCTTCTCCATAGAGCTCGCAGGTCAAAAGCAGAATAGTATCACTATTTTCCGTTGGGACATAGGTGAGGCTTACCCCTCCCAGCCCTATCTTGTGACGGCGCAAAGTCTGTAAAAGCTCGCATACGAGAGGTCCTCCTTTTGGACCTTTGCAGGCAAAGAAAAATTCAAGAGAAGAGCGCGCCTCCCGATTCCATTCTATTGGGCGCAAAAGCTCGCTCACAACCAAATCTCGGGCCTCAGCTTGCTTTAGTTTGTCTTTAAGAAACTGCTGCTTTTCTGCAGGAAAGACTTCCAAAAATTTACTATCAATCTGGTGTGGAGGCTGTTTGTCGAACAGAAAACAGGTCACACAGAGCTTTGCGCCACTTGATTCCAAAGGCACAAGCGAAAGAAAAGAGTGCATGGTGACAAAGTTCAGCGCTTCATATTTGCGGCAAATCTTTTCATGCGCCTTGGGACCATCTAAACAGAGCACAACCGCTGCGTGAGGCAGTGTGATCTGGCAATGTGAGTCCTGAAGATCAAAATTGATGAGTTGATCGGCAATAAGAAAGAGCTCCTGCAAGGAGACCAGCTGAAAAAAAGGAGCCGGCATCGCGCTTTTCAGCCAAGAATAGAGTAGGTGGAACTGCTCGTTTCTCTTATGTAAAAATTCCTGGCCATCTTGCATCTTGTTTTCCCCTTTATCTAAGCAGCCGGAGGGCATTCAAACCCACCAGCACAGTACCTCCTTCGTGGACAATCACAGCAAGCCAAAGGGGCAGTACCCCATATAGCGCCGGAATCGTTCCACACACAATAGCCACAGTTGCTATTACCAAATTCTGCAGCACAATCTTTCTCGTCCTCTCCGCCTTCAAAAAGAGCCAATCCAAAAGCTCGATATTGTCTCGCAAAAGAATGACATCAGAGGCAGCTTGTGCTGTCTGGCTCCCCACCTGGCCCATGCTAATACCAACAGTTGCACGAGCAAGAGCTGGTGCATCGTTAATCCCATCGCCGCACATGGCGAGGCCCGATTTTTTCGCTAGCGCCTCAATTCTTGCCAGCTTATCCTCAGGCTTGAGCTCAGCCTCATATTCATCGATGCCAACCTGCGCAGCAATCTGCCGGGCGCTCTCCTCATGGTCGCCTGTGAGCATTACTATTCTATGCCCAGATTTCTTCAATGAGTCAAGCATTTGGCGCATATGGGGCCTGGGCGTATCAGAAAGCGAAATCAAAAACCCATTTCCGTCGATCACACAGGCAGCCATGAGCTTGCCTTCTTTACGCAATCGAACCACCTCACTCTCAAGCTGAGAGCGCTCGCGCTCCTGCAGCATCCCCTTTGCGTGCTCAATATCACCGATAAAGGCAGCAAAATCTCGTGTCTCCTTTACAATCACTCCTTGAACACCCGATCCGGGGATAACCTCTATGTCTCTCGCTTGATAAAAGGGTAGCTCTTCTTCCTTTGCCCTATTCACAATCGCCTTGGCAATGGGATGTACGGCATTTCGCTCCAGCGTAGCAGCCACCTCAAGGATCTCATTGTCAGTCCAGCTGGTTTCTTTACTACTGCGAAAAATTGCTTCCACCTGAAGCTCTCCAAGGGTCAATGTGCCGGTCTTATCAAAGGCAATCACAGAACAGTCATGAAGCGCATCGAGAACTACACCTCCCTTTAGCACAATTCCCTTTTTTGCACACGCCCCTAACGCACTTAAGTAGGCAATTGGAACTGCTAAAATAAGTGCACAGGGCGATGCCGTAATGAGAAATGCAAGCGCGCGATAGACCGATCCCTCTTTACCGAAATAGGGAATCGCAAGAAGCGGCGCGAAGAAAAGCGCACAAAAAAATGAAAAGGTAATAATTGAGAGCGCATAGCGCCGACCAAAGCGGTCAAACCAGCTCTCAAGCCGAGGCTTACTACTTTGCGCTTGTGTGATAAGCTTTACTATTCTTGCCACTGTAGAATCGCTACTCGTATGCGTTACACGAATAGTCAGGCTACTATCGATAGCAACTCCGCCGGAGGCAACCTGATCTCCCACTCCCTTTTTTAGCGGAACACTCTCACCTGTCAAATGGACGAGGTTCACCATCGAGCTTCCCTCTGTAATCACCCCATCGAGAGGTATAACCTCTCCCGCTCGAACAAGAATAAGACTTCCCAAGGAGACATCTTGAATTGCCTTCTCGAGTAGCTGCCCATCTTGAATAACACAGGCCTTTGTTGGCACGAGGCTATGCAGTGTGACAAGCGCACTTTTTGCCTTGAAAGAGACCATCTCTTCTATCGCGCCGGAAAGTGCAAAAAGGACTAAAAGAAGCGCCCCCTCAAAGCCACTTCCCATAAAAATGGCAGCAAAAGCAGCTATGGTCATCAAAACATCAATATTTACATCTTTTCGAACAAGCACATCCTCGACTGAATTAATCAGAGAGGGGACGCCCACGATGAGATAGACCGATGCGAGCAAGATAAAGCTAAGCGATGACAATGGAGTCCAATAGGAGAGTAAGACGCTTGCAAGAAGAAGTACCGCCGCAAAAAGAGAGGCTTTCAGGGGCAGATTTCGGCTGATTTTCCTGCCAAATGAGGTTAAAAAGGGACTTGCGCTCTCCTCCAGTCCCAGCTCAAAAAACTCTCTAAACCCAAATTCTTGGAACCTTCGTCGGCCTATAGGAATTGAGGTTTCCGATTCTCTGTTCATGCTTGTATCATGCAGTAGTAGGCGACGCAATAGGCAAACGTAGCTAGCCCCAGATTCCAAAGAATCGCATTGATGACTCGATTGTGCTCAATACGCGCCCCTAGAAAGCTGGCAATAGAGATCGTAATGACAGCAGAGATAATCATCCCTTCTTGCGCCCAGGCAGCAAACCCGCCAAGTGCCAAGAGAGATGTTATCAATACACCCACCCCGGCGCCAAGCCCTTGAGTGAGGGGATGCTCATTTTCTTGCAGACGAAACCCCATCTCCTCTTCGAGCATCACGCGAAGCAGCCGATCTTTATCGGCCATCAGCACGTCGATAACATCGTCGAGTAGCTTGCCCTGAAACCCCTTCGCAGCATAAAGCGCTTTCAATTCAATGCGCTCCTGTGAGCGATGCACTTCGATTTCGTTTCGCTCTTCATCCATGACTCGATGCAGACGCTCAAGCCTGTACCAGCAGAGCCATGCAGATCGTCCAATTTTCCAAAACATCCAGGCACAAGCAAAGGAGGCGAGCGTCGAAAAAAGCTGCTCTGCCGTAAATTCGAAATGGCCGAGGAGCAGAGCTATCAAAAGCAGCACAATTGCCGTCTCACGAGCAGCATCGCACGCAGCAAAGATAAAGCCCGGCGTCTCAGCCCCATGCGTCTCAGATGTTGTAAGAATTCCATCAGCCTGCACTTGAACGATATGTTGAATAGCCTCTTTACCCTGGAAGTGGGCAAATGATCCTTCGCTCTCTGTTTTGTTATCCATACTGCGGATCATAACAAATTTCTTACTCAAGATGCAATTCTTTGTTTTCATTATAGAAATTATTTGATAAAATAAAGATGAAGGGGTGAGGTAGTATATGCTCACCCCCCTAGCTCGCGTGCACTCACGCAAAGAGAGGAATGATGATTACTCCAATTAGTTCTAATTGGTATCAAGACGCCACCTGGACGAATACCATCTCGCCACAGCTAACTGCCGCTCAAACGGCATACAATACTGCTCAAACCAATCTCACTAACTACACCCCAACCTATAATGCCGCTTTAGCTGCACTTCAGGCAGGATCTTCAAATCCAACAACGCTGCAGGGGTTGATAAACAGTTTTAACACAGCCCAACAGCACTACAATTTATTAGTCAGCAACCTACAGACGGCCAGCGGAAACCTCTTATCGGCGCAAACAACAGCCCAGAACTACATAGATTCTCAGGGAGATGCTGATTTCAATACCTATACTTCAGACCTTCAGGGAGAGATCAATCAACAGCTCTCTCTTAGCGGCGGAGTTACTTCCAATAATCTTGATACTCAACTGAGCACTGCAAATACCGCTCGAGAAACACAGCGAACTACCTTTTTTACGGCACTGACCACCTTTAATACAGACGAGACCAACCTCACCCAAGCAAGGACAACCTTGCAAAGCCTTCAAGACCAGCTGACATTAGCCACTGCTCAGGTACAACTCGATATGGAAAATGGGGCATCTGCTTCCGTTCTCTCTACAGATGAAGGTAAAGAGCAGTCTCTTCAATCCCAAGTTACCCTGCAACAGGGTACTGTAAGCCAGCTCCAAACCACAAGAAATGCGCAGCTGAACACACTGAACACGGCACTTAGCAACTACAATACAGCTATTAACTCCATGATCACTATTATTCAAGAAGGCGCTACCAGTGCAGACACTTCAGCTACTAACTTCATCAATGACCTTCAAACTGCTCAAACACAGGCTTCGCAGCTTACTCAAAACACATTAACAACAAGTAAAAACAATGATGCTGCCCTAGAGTCAGCCCATGAATCTGCATATCCAACGGAAAACGCCTCCACAATAAGCACCATTATCAACGCCCAATTAGCAACATTTGCCGCTTCTGAAGCCGCTCTTGAAGGCCTCTCGCAGGTTAGCGTCAATACCGTATCTGAGATCAACTTTCCTACGCTTCCTAAATCGGGAGTTATGTCGATCAGTGCGCTCATGGGTTTTCTTTCCGGCGCTCAGCTCTTGACCCAGCATCTTTCTCGAGATCTGCAACGAGCCGATGAAACAGTTGATGATATTCGGCTCAAAATATGGAACTTGCAGCAAGCCCTGATAGCAGATACTACAGCTGCCCTGCAAGAATGGGCCTTTATCATCCAGTTGGCAGATAACGAATATAACGATCAAGCAAAAAAAAGTAACTCAAACCTGAGCCAAACAATCGTAGACGACATCAACAACGTCATCGCCAATACAAGCAATATTAACGCAGTTATTAATAACATCAACCAAGAGATCAGCGACCAAAACTCTCAAGGTGTAGATGTTACTAATGCTTTAAATAACTCTAACATCATTGCAACAGATGTAATGAACCAGTCAAACCAAGCAGGCCCTAACTCCTATAACGAAAATAATCTGTTAAACAGCGACACTCCAATCACGCCTCCTGCTACACTCACTGATCCGCCACAAGTGCCATATCCATCGACTATCCCTCAATTGCCACCATTCGTACCTCCATCGACACCTATTCCATCGTCATTTCCCGTATCATCTTCAAATACGGTTAATGTCGAGCCACCTCAAACTTCACAAAACGATATTGACACGCTCAATAGCATTGTAAGCCAGATCAACAGTGCGCTCTATCCAATTCAAAGCCAAATCAGCGGCCCTCCAATTAACTATAGCCTTATCCCTCCCTACACAGAGCAACAGTACGTAGTTGTTCGAGACCTCTCTCTCTATCTGAATATTGATAATGCAGGTGAGATAGCAGCACTCATTGCAAAACTTGTTCAAAACTTCCAAGAGGATCTGAGAAGCGGTTTTCTAAGCTCGCAAGTAGTAGCCCCTAGAGGCACAGAGGAATACATTGAGAAGAAGATACACCCAAGTACACATAATACCCAATCTGCCCCCAGCCAAACGTATGGTACCGGAGTCATGTTAGCCGGCAACAATGCACTCGCATCGCCAGGCACCGTAGGATCTGCTCTCAATCAGATTTTACAGTCTCAATCCCTTAGACAGAGTGTAGAATCACTTATCGAAAAGGGTTCATTACTTGCAGGTATAGAAACACTTACAAAGATCCCCACAAAAGTGGCCAACTATTCAGTGCTTGGTCTTTTCCGAAATGATCTATTGAACGAGTCAAACGAAGTGCAAACCGACCAGATCAGTCAAACAAAGGCGCAGATTGAATCAACAACTACATCTGCTGCTATTCAATCCATCGTAAATCTGGCAGGAAATACAGACCTTCTCAAACAGGTTGCCGCTAATCAAATTACACAGCTCCCTCCAAACACGCTCTCGCAAGGAGATGTTGCACAGCTTCTCTCAGCTCTTGTTTTCACAATAAGCACAGTACTTTTAACTGTAGCCGCACTCGCTCTGAGTGCATCAGAAGGATCAACATCCATCGACCAGACCATTGCAAGTGGTTTTGCCCAGCCAAATACTGCAAGCTTCCAGTCCCTTGTCAGTGATCTACAGGCCTTGGGAGTTACTCTACCTCAAAACATAACACCTTCTACCCCAGGATTCGAAGAGGCATTTATCAATGCGCTACTTCCTCAACTCTCCCCACAAGAGCAGGCAGCCTTTATCCAGCAGATAAATGCTATTTTCTCAAGTAACGGCATCACACTACCTACTACTGCAGTAGGGGTAGCTCCTACAACCCCAGTTAGCACTACACCAGTTACTGCTCCTCTAACAACCGGAGCTCCGATTGCCTCCACTACAATCACAGCCGCACCAACCTCAACTGCAGCAGTCTCCACTACTACATCCACTACCGCTCAGGTTCTCCCCGTCCCTCATACACCAGTAACTGCTGTCCCAGCCCCTCCTACGCCAATCACACCTGTTGTACCGCCCTCACACAAACCGGTTACTCCTACACCGGTCACTCAAGCACCTGTTGGTGCAATTCCTACCGGTGCTATTCCTCTCAGTCCAACAAACGTAGCTTCTCCTACAACACAACCCACTACTACTACCACGATCACTTCCACACCAGTTACTCGGGGCCATGTTGGAACAGCGACAGTAACCCCTACACCCACTACCCATGCTCCAGTCGCTCCAAGTCCTGTTGGGGGAGTGACAGCAACTCCTACACCCACTACCCATGCTCCAGTCACTCCAAGCCATGTTGGAACAACAACAAGAGTTCCTACCCCAACTACGACCTCTGCACCTGTTACTTCTGTAAGCTCAGGGGTAGCTCCAACATCCACTGCTCCTCTTGGGACCGTTGTGAAGCATGGATTGCTCAATACTTCAGCTCTCGAAAATCGAGCAAACATCCGAAAACATCTCCACTCATTGATAACAAACACCGCTGCTGCTCTTAGACATGGTATTCTGAGAGATGCAACGAGAACCCGTACAATACAACAGAGAATCCACGAAATCATAAACAGCAGAACCGACACTGCTAAAGCCCTTATAGAGACCGCAACCAGCCATCATGCAGCAGTCAAATCAGGCGCGCAGCCAATTACTCTAGTAGCTAGTTCCCAACCTACGCCTACACCTGCACCCTCACCTACACCTGCACAAAGCAGCACTCCTCCTGTCACCACTGCAGCTCCTCCAGTAGCTGTAACAGGAGCTGTTTTGGCCTCTTCAACAGCTGCAACCTCAACTACTCAACCTATTCTCCCAGTTAGTTCAACACAACCTGCTACTCCTACACAAACTCCGACTCTCCCTGTAACCACTCAAGCCATCACCTTAAGCCCAGCTGTTTTGAATACAATCAACACAGCACTTAACGCACAAGCGCCACAAATCCCAGGACTCAGTGCGGAAGATAGAAATGCTCTCGTCGTTGCCGTTGTCACTAATCAAATCACTACAGACGAAGCTCAACAACTGATTAACCAGCATTTGAGAGAGCAAGCACTCCTTAATCGACCAACAGTTGCCAATTTAGTCAATCCTAAAGGAACTCCTGAAGCCGCAGGCATCAAAGGAGAAACACAGGCTCCTGCAACACGGCCAAAAAACACGAGAGAGGTACTCACTGCTGCCTATCAAGCAGAAAACCTATCCGATACTACCGGCGTAAACTTCGAAATCGCTTTGCACGTTGCTAATGTTGTCAAAGAGCAAGATAACTACTTCCAGAGATCGCTAGAACTTATAATGAACCCGGCCAACTCGATGATTAAAAATTTCTCTATCTTCTCAAGAGAAGGAGGGCCACGAGATCAACAAGGACCACTCTCTGTTCCAATCAGTGGATGAAAACGGAAAATTAAGTCCTCTCTTTACTTTAGGAGGAAAGTATGAATAGCTCGCAAATGCAAATGCCAAGCGACGAGAGCATCAGTCAACTGGGTGAAAGTCTCAGTAAAATATGGCAAAGTGTATCTTCATCGCTTACAACGGAGGATCTTGCTCAGTTAGGATCGTACGTTCAAGCCCTGCCTACTATGGAAGCAAACGATGTAGACCTCATGGAAACAATCATCGCCATGATGCCGCAGCCAATACTCTCTCCAGCATTAATGACACAGATTTTTTCCAATCCGGAAACG
>JAFEGS010000597.1 GCA_018239705.1 Verrucomicrobiota bacterium
GAATTTATCACTCTCTATGGTAGAAGGCGCGTAGGCAAGACCTATCTTATCCGAGAGTTTTTTAGTAAGAAAAGGTGCCACTTTTTCCATGCAACAGGCCTGCAAGGAGGGAAACTTCAGGTACAGCTAAGAAAATTTACAGAGGCCTTATCTCATACCTTTTTTGACAAAGTATCACTTGTACCACCAAAAAATTGGAACGAAGCATTCAATATACTAAACACACAAATAGCCAAATGCAAAGGCAAGGTGGTTATATTTTTGGATGAACTTCCCTGGCTTGCTACGAGAAAGTCGAACGTACTGCAAGAACTGGACTACTACTGGAATAGGTATTGGGCTGGAATGCCTAATGTTATTTTGGTTGTGTGTGGCTCTTCCGCTTCATGGCTTATTAAGAAAATTATATATAACAAAGGTGGGCTACATAATAGGACAACATGTCAAATGAGACTCCTGCCCTTTACTCTTACAGAAACAAAAGAGTATCTTAAAAGCCGAGGAGTTAGACTTACTAACAGCCATGTTTTGAGCCTATACATGGCCTTGGGCGGGATCCCTTATTATTTACGCTATGTAGAGGCAGGTTTAAGCGCACAGCAAAACATACAGCGTATCATCTTTGAAGAAAATGGGCCCCTGTCAAGTGAATATGCTCGATTATTCGATTCATTATTTGAAAATGCTGCAGCATATAAAGAACTTGTGGAGCTTATCTCACAAAAACGAGAAGGGTTATCAAGGGCTGAACTTGTTACAAAAGCTAAATTATCGGAAGCTGGCGGCCGGCTATCTGAACGATTACAAGATCTCGTAGCTACCTGTTTTATTGAAGAGTATGTTCCTTGGGGCCAAAAACGAGGTGAGTACTATAAGGTAGTTGATGAGTTTTGTCTGTTCTATCTGTACTTTGTAGCACCTCACCTGGGAAAAAAATTTGCACATGACTATTGGATTCACCAAGCACAGCGCCCAACCTATTATGCATGGGCAGGCTATGCCTTTGAAGCAGTAGTCCTGAAGCATATAGATCGAGTACTGCGCGCTTTAGATATTCAAGCAAGTAGCACAATCGGTCCTTGGCGATTTATTGCTCGAGCCGGAGATGAAGAAAAAGGGGTTCAGATCGATCTTGTAATTGATAGAAGCGACAATGCAGTTACACTTTGCGAGATGAAATTCACCGACATCCCTTTTGCTGTAGATAAGGCCTATGCTGAGAAGCTACGGTATACAGTCGAATTATTCAAAAGAAAAACAGGGATAAGCAAACAGCATTTTGTTGCCTTTATAGCCTCAAGCGGGCTTAAAAATACGATGTATTCTGAAGAGATGGTCCAAAATGTAGTCACATTGGATGATTTATTTTAAGGAGCTATCCAGCTACAGATAGGGCAGCTCTTTACCTCGTGGCCAATGGCTGGGCAAAATGTCCTGGCAAAGTAGATGATCTGGAGGTGGAGCCGAATCCAGTCTTCACGAGGAAAAAGCTTCTTGAGGTCTTCCTCCGTCTTTTTCACGCTCTTTCCGCTCGATAGCCCCCACCGCTTAGCGAGACGATGGATGTGGGTATCGACAGGGAAGGCCGGCTCCTTAAAGGCTTGGCACATGACGACAGATGCCGTTTTGTGGCCAACTCCGGGTAGCTCTTCGAGCTCTTCCAGAGTACCAGGCACTGCTCCATCATAGCTATCGAGCAGTATCTGCGACAGATCCTTTATTGCTTTTGACTTGGTAGGGGAAAGCCCGCAAGGGCGAATAATATCCTGGATCGTCTCGTAGGAGAGCGTAACCATTTTTTGGGGTGTATCGGCTTTGGCGAAGAGCGCCGGCGTGATGCGATTGACCCGCTCGTCAGTACAGCGAGCAGAAAGAAGCACGGCAATCAGTAATGTGTAGCTATCTTTGTGCTTTAGAGGCACTGCAGGGTCCGGAAAGAGCTCATCCAGGATTTCTTGTATCTTCTGCGCAACTTGCTTTTTTCTCATAGCCCCACTACTCTTCCATAAGGTTCTATTTTATGCAATCAGGAGTAGCAGTAATTATGAGAGATCCACGAGTAGATAAATGGGCAGATGTCTTAGTCAATTATTCCTTAGAGGCCAAATCTGGAGAGCGGGCTGTTATTTCAGCTGATATCGAGGCCATGCCGCTCGTTGAGGCTTGCTACGAGAAATTCCTTATAGCCAATGTCTACGCAGAACTGTTTCTTACCTACAAAGGGCTTTCTGAAACCCTCTTCAAATATGGATCGGATGAGATCATTGCCACCACCCCACCTGGCCTGCGCTGCGCTGTCGAACAGTGTGATCTCTATCTTGGCATAGGCGCCGACGCAAACCTGAAGCTTTTGACTAATGTCCCCTTGAAAAAACAGAGCCTTGCGGCCCAAGCTCGCTCTTCCATCGTTACGAGTCTTCTTCAGCGCTATGCTGCAAAGCAGGTGCGCTGGGTCTATACGCACTTCCCCACACCAGGCGCAGCTCAAGAGGCAGAGATGGGAACAAAGGAGTACGAAGAGTTCATATGTACACTTGGCTTCCTAAACGAAGCAAACCCCATTCACCACTGGGAAGCACTTTCGAGTAAACAAAAAGCGATAATCAATTTTCTTGAAACAAAAAAGGAGCTCCACTTCAAAAATGGAGCAGGGACAGACTTACATGTCAATATCGAGAGCATGAAATGGGTAAACTGCTGCGGCAAAATCAATTTCCCCGATGGAGAGGTCTACACAGGGCCTAATCTAAACGCTCCGGATGGAGGTGTGAATGGCATCGCCCGCTTCTCCTTTCCAACGCTCTATCGCAATGTAGAGGCGAGAGACATCGAATTAGTTTTTGAAAAGGGCGCCGTTACACGGGCAAAAGCCTCCAAAGGAGAGGATTTTCTTAAAGAGATGATCTCTCAAGACCCTGGGGCCAAATTTGCGGGAGAAATTGCCATCGGCACCAACTACCACATGCAGCGAATCACCAAAAACATCCTCTACGACGAAAAATTTGGCGGCACCTTTCATCTCGCATTGGGCAAGGGCTATCCACAAACGGGAAATACGAACGAGTCGGCCCTGCATTGGGACATTATTTTCGATCTTCGTCAGAATGGCTCAATTACTGCCGATGGAGAGCTTTTTTTCAAGAATGGTAAATTTTTAACTTGAGTTTTCGAGGGCCAGGTTTCTGATCTGGTTTGTAAGTTCATAAAGTGCACCATCTGCCATTGTTGGGAAAACGAGCGTCTTGACCGCATGGTGAGGAGATGCGAGCTTACAGCCGAGTAGCCGTGCTTGAGGCACTGGATCTCTTTCGTAAGGCTCAATAAAGGAGATGCTTTTTTGCCCATTTTCTAGCTCAGCTTCTTCATCGTGCAGCAATCCAAGCGCTACTCCATATGGCCCTGCAATATATCCATAAGCAGAAAATTCAGATTTAGGGATACAGATTGCATAGAGATCTCCCAAAGGCTCATACGAGTCCTCTTTTGCATATATTTTCGATACAATCTTCTCAAATCGCTCGATCAGTCCCCTATTGAGAAGATGGTGCAGCGTGGTTGCATAGGTCATATCAACGAGCCTTCTCGGAGAGAGTACATGACTTATTGCAGACTCATTATGGGAGCTATTAGTGAGGATATAGTCTACAGAAATCAAAAATGTCCGATGGCTGTCATCTGTACAATCTTTTCGCGCTTTAATGTTTTCCTTGTACCATTCTACGTCCTCATCTGTACCAGAAAAGAGCGAGGGATGGCGAAGGAGTGTCTCGAAGGGAGATGCTTCTTGAGAAGAGAGCGCCCTATTTAAAATATTGAGGCTTAACTGCCTGCGACTTGCTCCATGAGAAAAGACATAGTGCGACTGCTTCACCTCTTCAAGCACTTCTAGCACTCTTCCAAAAGAGATCTGTACCTCACGAGGAGTCGATCCATAAAATTCATTTAAATTTCTGATCTTTTCTCTAATTACCGGATGTGCGTTCAATCGCTCCAGCTCATGCGCACCACGAGGTACATATCTACTGTAGACCATCTGTAAGTGATGCAGTTCAAAATTAGATAGAGGTAACATAGGCTTTGATTATTTCCCGATACAAAATTTAGAAAAGACAGCTGTCAGGATATCCTCAGTGATATTGGTACCGATGATTGTCCCAAGAGAAGAGAGCGCCTGCCTCATGTCAAACGAGATAAACTCTGCAGAGTCGTTTCTTTTCAAAGCGGCAATCACATTCATGCAAGAGTCTCTTGCTTGTACAAGAGCATCTTTATGGCGCAGCGAGGTGATCACCACCTCATTTCTGTAGGGTGTTCCCCCCTTCCAGATCACCTGGTCGATCTCTGTTTCAAGCTTTTCCAGGCCAATACGCTGCTGCGCTGAAACCTCTACGATGCGTGAAAAGGGAAGCTCCGGCAGTGGGCGCTCATAGGCAAGATCTACTTTATTCCAGATCGCGATGGTCTTATCCTGGGGCAGATCGCAAAGCATGTCGTAGGGGATTGTCGATGTGACATCGAGCACAAAGAGCACAATATCTGAGCGTTCAATCACCTTCTTAGAGCGGCGAATACCCTCCTCCTCAATAGCCTCTGCACCCTCTCGGATTCCGGCAGTGTCTGTGAGACGAAGATGAAAGCCATTGAGGCGAAGATCATCCTCAACAAGATCTCTCGTCGTACCAGGGATGGGGGAGACAATCGCCCGCTCCTTTCGCAATAACGCATTCATGAGCGATGACTTACCGACGTTGGGGCTTCCCACGAGGCATACCGATACCCCCTCTTGGATCATCTTTCCTGCATGAAACCCGTCGATGAGCTTTTCCATCTCTGCCACGGCCTCTTCAATAGTCTCGATCACCTCGTTTTGGGAGGCAAACTCGAGGTCTTCTTCAGGAAAATCGACCCACGCCTCAAGAATAGCGGCGATATCTATAAGTTTATTTTGAAAATAAGCAATTTTTTTAGATAGCAGGCCTTCGAGCTGCTGCTCGGCACAGCTTAGGGCGATTTCATTTCGCGCCCCGATTTTAGCCTGGATTGCCTCTGCTTGCGCCAGGTCTATCTTGCCATTGAGAAAGGCCTTGAAGCTAAATTCTCCGGGAAGTGCCGGCTTTGCCCCTGCTGCAATAATGGCCTCCAGCACCCGTCGGCAAATGAGCGCGCCTCCATGGCAATGGATTTCCACCGTATCTTCGCCTGTAAAAGAGCGAGGACCCTTCATGACGAGAAGGAGCACCTCATCGATGATCTGAGCATCAGGGCCTATCACCTTACCTAAGTGCGCCGTGTGGCTCTCATAGCGAACTACCGGACCTGAAAATATTTTTGACGCGACTTCGATAGCCTCTGATCCGCTTATGCGGATAATCGCAATGCCTCCCTCGCCGGGAGGTGTCGCCACCGCAGCAATCGTCTCACCCGGGACATAGGGCCGATGAACAAATTCCATAAAATCCTGTAAAATTTCTAAAAATTTTAACAGATAATTACTTTAATTCCAACTTCGCATATACTTATTGCAACCAGGAAATTTTCTATGAAATTTTGTATACTATGGCTTCTTTTTGCCTCTTGTGTTTGCCCCCAATTTGTACACGCAGAGAGCGTTGTCTCTTTTGAACCAAGGGATGATATGGCAAGGCTCGATGGGCTCATCACAGGGACCGAAGAGAACCTTCGCAGAGAAAAGGCCCTGCGCGAAATCCTCATAGAATACAAAAAAGCAGAGACTGAGGCCATCAAAAATCCAAATGATTCTGACAAGCTTTCAAAACTTGTACAACTTGCAAAAAAGGCCTATAACGCCATTGTAGAAGCATCTTTAGAAGATTATTTTTCTCCTCAGTTCCTTGAAGAGCTCAAAAAACTGTCCCAGATAGCGGAACGAAAGAATGTCCCGGCACCTAAATAGTATTTTTTATATAGAGCGACAAACCGGGAATGTTGAAAAGGAAGAGATACTGGGAGAGGGCGCAATCCGCTTTCTCTACGGCTCAACTCTCCTCTCTCGAACTATTGGAAGGCTTGTATTGAATGGCTTTGCAAAATGGCCGCCCTGCTCTGCCATCTACGGCTGGCTACAGAAAAGAGCACGCTCAAAGCGTAAAATCATCCCCTTTATCAACCACTTCCAGGTAGACGCAAGCGAGTTCGAACAGAGCCCCGAGCAGTTTTCTTCCTTTAATGATTTTTTTATCAGAAAACTGAAAAGTGAATGCAGACCGATAAGCCACTCACCTGCTGTCATCCCTGCTGATGGGCGCTACACCTTCTTTACTGATCTCAGCTCCTCTACTCCCTTTTCAGTTAAAAATAGGACATTCTGCCTTAAAACTATCCTGCGAGATAGCACGCTTGCAACACGCTATGAAGGTGGAAGTCTTGTCATCGCCAGGCTCTGCCCTACCGATTGTCACCGCTTCTACTTTCCTATTGATTGCGTTCCAGGAACTACTGAAGAGATCAATGGAAAGCTCTTTTCTGTGAACCCCATTGCCACCAAAGACAACCCCTGGATCTGGGGCGCCAACAGGCGCTATCTCACCATCCTCTCCTCAGAGCACTTTGGCAAGGTGGCTTTTTTAGAAGTAGGTGCAACGAACGTAGGCACCGTCATACAGACCTACACTCCGGGAAAAACGTACCATAAGGGCGAAGAGAAGGGCTATTTCTCCTTTGGAGGATCAGCGCTGCTCCTCTTTTTTGAACGGGGTAAAATAGAGTTTAGTGACGACCTTCTCGAGGCCTCCAAAAGAAGGCTCGAGATCAGATGCCTCATAGGACAGCCGCTATCGTCTCTCTCCTAAAAAGAGCACGCGGACCTTATCCACACCCACCGCATAGATAAGCTCACGATAGGCCTCCATGATGAACAGAAGCAGCAAGAGCCAGATTTGGGGCAGCCAAAACTCCATCTGCGTCAGCTCTCTAGCAATACCATCACAGACAAGCCCTATGCTCTCATGTTCAAAGAGCTTAGGCACTGCGCGGTCGAGAATGCGAAAAAAGAGGGTACAGACGAGATAGATCAGCGTCTTCCAGCAGGTAGTGTAGATGAGCGGCTTGTGGCTGTAGCGCTCAATAATGGGCAGATAGTCGGAGAGGATAATCACCTTGGCCATCATCATGGCTGAAACAAAGATGGTCGCAAAGCCGGCGTAGGCCTCTCCCGTCTCTTTTGATTTTAAAAGCCGCACCAGATCTGCAAGGCTAAAAATCACAAAGAAGAAGAGAAAAAGCGGGACCATACGCTTGAACTCTGTCCTGCATATTTGAAAAAATTTCTTCATGCTCACCCAAATGTAAGTTCCATTTCCTGATACTTGTGCATCATATCTCGAGCATGAGCTGCATCCTCGAAGCGAAGGTCCTTAGCAGCCTTACGCATTGCTTTGTCCCAGTCTGCAATTTTTTTGCGTATTCCTTCAATAGTAATTTCTTGGGGTAGAGCCTGCTCTTTTTTCTTCTTCGCTTGCGGTTCATCGGTATCTGTAATGGCCTCTTCAGCCATAGAGAGCAGGGTAATCTCTCGCTGCACGGTCTTTGGAACAATGCCATGCTCTTTATTATACTCCTCCTGGCGTCTTCGGCGCTCTTCAGTGACGCGTATGGTATGCTGCATCGAATCGGTCATTTTATCTGCATACATAATGACGCGGCCCTTTTCATTTCTCGCTGCACGACCGCAGGTCTGGATGAGGGAGGTGCGACTGCGCAAAAAGCCCTCCTTATCGGCATCGAGAATAGCCACAAGGGTGACTTCCGGGAGATCGAGCCCCTCTCTGAGCAGGTTAATGCCCACCAGCACATCATAGCGACCACGGCGCAGGTCATGAATGATCTTCATGCGATCGAGTGTATCGACCTCTGAATGGAGGTACTCAGCCTTGATGCCGAGATCGACGAGATAGGAGGTAAGCTCCTCTGCTAAGCGCTTGGTGAGTGTGGTTACAAGTACTCGGCCCTTTTTTAAGGTCTCCGCATGGATCTCTGCCAGGCAGTCATCCACCTGTGTAGCTGCAGGTCGTACCTCGATGAGGGGGTCAAGTAGCCCTGTAGGCCTGATCACCTGCTCTACAATGACACCCGCCGACTCCATCACCTCATACTCGCTCGGCGTTGCCGAAACATAAATTACCTGATTGATGTGCTTACTAAATTCCTCAAACTGTAAGGGGCGATTATCATATGCAGAGGGGAGCCGAAAGCCAAAATCGACTAAAGAGGTTTTGCGCGCTCGATCGCCATTATACATCGCTCTGATCTGGGGAATGGTCTGGTGCGATTCGTCGATAAAAAGAAGAAAGTCCTTCGGAAAATAATCGATCAAGCAGGGAGGTGGCTCACCGGCCACTCTTTGGCTAAAATGGCGCGAGTAATTTTCGATGCCGTTACAAAAGCCCATCTCCCGCAGCATCTCGAGATCATAGGTGGTGCGCTGCTGGATCCGCTGTGCTTCGATAAGCTTATTTTCATTCGTAAAAAAGGCGATCTGCTCGGCAAGCTCTCGCTTGATGGTATCTATGGCGGTCAGTCGCACCTCTTCAGGAGTGACATAGTGAGATCCCGGATAGATGCAGACCTCTTGGAGTACGCGCCTGGTCTTTCCCGTCAACGGGTCAAACTCGCTCACCCGCTCCACATCGTCGCCAAAAAACTCGATGCGATAGGCGATATCCTCTTCGTAGGCCGGTAAAATATCGAGGACGTCGCCGCGCACTCGAAAAGTTCCCCTCATAAAATCGATATCATTTCTTGTGTACTGCATGTTCACAAGGTGGAGCAGCGCCTCATCGCGACGTACCTTATGACCTGTAGCCAGCTTCAATACCATGTCCTTGTAGTACTCAGGAGTTCCAAGACCATAGATACAGGAGACTGATGCAACAATGATCACATCGCGCCTTTCTAGCAGCGAGCGCGTGGCGCTGAGGCGCATCTTGTCGATTTTATCGTTAATCGCAAAGTCTTTTTCTATATAGGTATCGGAGCGGGGAAGGTAGGCCTCAGGCTGGTAGTAGTCGTAGTAAGAGACAAAGTATTCCACGGCATTGGTGGGGAAAAAGCTTTGAAACTCCTGATAGAGCTGCGCAGCGAGCGTCTTATTGTGGGCAATAATAAGGGCAGGCCGCTGCAGGCGGGCGATCACATTGGCCATTGTAAAGGTCTTTCCGGAGCCTGTTATGCCAAGGAGCACTTGCGCCTTTTTGCCATCGAGTGCCTCTTGTGTGAGCTTCTCTATGGCCTGCGGCTGGTCCCCGCATGGGGAAAATGAGGTAGATAACTCAAACATTACATCACAGGGTGCTGCACATCATGTTTTTCTTTGCGCTCGCGGGCAAGCCTCGAGATACGATTCCACGTTCCAGAAAGCCCCATCAAGCTCTTAATCTCCTTCATCGAATCACTCGCAATATCCATCATCCTCATAGTGCCATCGTAGAGCACCTCTTCGACATATCCCTTTTCCTGTTCCAGCTCTTGCCGCTTTTCTCTGATAGGACTCAAAAAGGTACTGAGCGAGTCTATAAGGCATTTTTTAACCTCTACGTCTCCAACTGAGCCCTCTCGGTAGCGCGTTTTAAGCTCTTCGACTTGTGCTTTATTCGTGCAGAAGATGTCGAGATAGATAAAGACAGGATTACCCTCTGTAGTGCCGGGAATATGGGCGTGTATGCGTGCGGGATCGGTATACATCGCTCGCACCTTCTTCTCGACACTAGCAGCATCATCGGAGAGGTAGATGGCATTTCCTGCCGATTTACTCATCTTCCCCTGTCCATCAGTACCAATAAGAGAGGGAACATCGCTGAGAAGTACCTGCGGCATTGGAAAGAAGTCGCCATACAGAAGGTTAAAGCGACGAGCTATATCGCGTGTAAGCTCCACGTGCGCCTCATTATCCTTGCCTACAGGGACCACTTCGGCCCGTGGAAGCAGGATATCAGCTGCCTGCAAAACAGGATAGCCAATAAGGCCAAAGGGAATACTATCTGCATCCATTTTTGCATTTTTAGCCATCTCTTTGATGCTTGGCAGCCCCTCAAGGCGGTTGACGGAGACGAGCATTTCAAAAATGAGGTTTAATTCATAAATCGCAGGTATCGCCGACTGCAAATAGATGAGTGATTTTTCAGGATCGATCCCACAGCTGAGATAGTCTAGCACCATCTCCCTGATGTGTTTGCGCGAGTCGAGAATATCTTGCTTTTCCTTTTTTGTTGTGAGCATATGAAGGTCCACAACGGGAAAAAAGCATTCATAGGAATCCTGCAGGCGCAGGCGATTGTGGATTGAACCTACATAGTGGCCAAGATGGAGCAGCCCAGTTGGCCTATCTCCGGAAACTAATCTCTTTTTATTCATTTACTCAAGTCCAAATTTTTCAGCTTTTCTCTGCTCTTGATCGAGGCGTCCCAGTTCATATCCCTCATAGTCCACAAACTTGAAAAATCGCTCAAACTGCGGCTCTACTCTTGCGACCTCTTTAGCCATCTGCTGTGCTATCAGGCGATAGGCAGGATGCCCTGCAGCGGAAGAGCGTAGCTCACATATCCATTGCAGCGCCCGAAGGTTTACAGAGAAGTACCAACGAATGTTGTAGGCCATTGGAACAATGTACTGCGCCTCTTCCGGAAGTTCTTTCGCAATGGTATCATAGGCCTCTTTTGCACTATCTAACGCTGCCTGATAATCGGTAATTAGATTACTTTCTACAAGTTCAGGGGGTGTCCAGTAGCCGTTATCGCAGGTGAGAATCTGTCGATCTTGACTGAGCGTGCGGTGTCGATGAAGATCGCGATAGGCGCCAAAGTCGGCAACGATCTCAAAGGTAAAATTGGCATGCTCAAGTGCTCTTGGCGACTTCTGCCGCCTATTTTCTCTAAACTGCGTGGCCGCATCCAAAATACGCCCTAGCTCTTCTTCTGAAAGAAGCTTTGTATACTCAACGAGCTGCTGCAGCTCTTTATCACAATAGGGGAAAAGAAGCGCTGCTGCCACTTTATAGACAGCTTCCGGGTCAAATGAGATCAGTTGCACTCCCTGCGCTGTACTACCTGTGGACTTTGAAGCATGCAGGTTTGCAAGGAATTTGAGCTCTGTCTGCACAGCCTCATGGTAGCCGGCAAATGCTACGTGATACTTGTTGGATAGCTCAGCACGGCGTATGAATGAGGGCATCACCTTGAAGAGCTCTTCATAGCTCTTTTTCCCGATCTCTTGCAGCTCTGCCAGATTGCTCGCGTGCAATTTATGGATGAGATACTCAAAGAAGCGCCCATTGCCATAAAAACCCATATTTGTAAGCGTAGACGCAGGAAGAAGCCCTCTTAGGCAATCCAGTACCTTTGCTCTGAGTGCTGCCGCATATGCCGACTTTGAGGTCTCCTCATCTCTTGGGAATTTCGTCTCCATAAATGATGTAAGGGGAGGAATCAGCTTTGCATAGGTGTCAAACAGCATATTGCATGTATTGACATAGAGTGATCTGTATGCAGAGGTCATGAGGATGGGCTCTCTATAAAAGAGATACTCGCCCTTTACCTTTTGGTCAAAATAGATGTAGCGTGTCGATTTCTCAAGAGGAGAGCCCCCGATTCGACTATCTTGAATCCCCTTAGCGGCAAGCATGGAGATATTTTCTATAGCGAGGTGGGCACCACCAAGCTCGCCGATGGAATCATCGCCATAGCCATCCAGAATGCGGTCATAAAAGTTTTGGGCCTTCTTTATGGCAACGAGCTGCCGATTCAAATCGTCAGACCTTTCTGCAAAATGGCCGGTAATCGCATCAAACCCTGTCTCGTCCGAATTTGAAATAAACTCTTTAAGAAGAAGAGAGCGAAGACCAAGACTTGAGCGAGAATAGCGGGAAAAAAGAGCTCCTTTGATCACTTCCGGCAAATTACGGAGCACAAAAATGGAGCCTCTGGTATTAGTTACAAATTGCTCCAGAATCTTCAGTTGACTGGGAGTAAATTCTTCATAATCTTCTAACATAAACTTTCCCTTAGGAGGTTAATTCGGGTATATATGGAGGTACAATCACTTCACTCAAACACTCTCACTCTCGATACTATCTGCCCTTTACAAAGGTGCTCTTTTAGAACCCTTATGCAGCAGCAGTACTCCAGTAATCCCCCATGCCCTTATATCATTGCTTGCACAACAGACCCTTTCGGAAATCTTTTTTGGTATGATGCCTACGCACTCCATTCCCATTTCTCAATTCTAATAGCCTGTTGCACTAAAATAGACTATCTTATCCGTACACAATACACCGGCTTTAAACGAGTCGATTCGGAACAGATAGTGCACAACTATCTTCGCTCTTCTTCTCACAAAAAACAACAGGAAAATGCACGGGAGGCAGAAGCAGTCTTTCATGCGAGCACCGGAAATCTCTACTGGACAAACGGCGCTAGCGTAGTCAAAAATGGCAAAACAGCAGCTCGATACCTGCAAGAAGCACTCTGCCTTAATCCCTCCTGTTTCCTTGCGATCAAATCCATTGCCCTTCTCTATTTCGAATATCGGGGCATGTCTGCACGTGTAAAACAACTACTTGAAAAGGCATATGCAATCAACAGCTATGACGAGGAAGTTATCGTGAAGCTCGCAAAGGCCTGCCTCACTGTTGAAGGAAACAATAAAGAAACTCTGGGAAAAGTAAAAGAGCTGTACGCCAAAGCCCTCACAGTCAATCCAGAAAACCCTATCGCAAAAAAATACCTGTATGGAACCAAGCCTGAGCCTCTAGGCAAAAACGATCAGCATCTACCTGTACGTATCCCTGTACATACAAACCAGAGCATGCAAGAGGCATTTGAAGAGGCTGTAGTTAGTGACCCAGACAGCCCTCTTGCTCTTGCAAATCTTGCGCTCTTCTTGAGCAGCAAAAAAGAGTCAACGCTGGAGGAAAAACTTCGCGCACTTTCGTTAGTCGATCAAGCTCTTTCCCTCAATCCAGCACATCCATTTGTTATTCATTGTCAAGCTCAGCTCCCATCAGAGCCGGAGAGCATTAAAGCCTTTACGAAAACACTCTCACGGCACGAGTCGCTCGATAAGATGTCGTTAGATGAAAATCCCAATGATGCCTTCTTCCTTGTAGCGACAGGCCAGACCGCCGTATCAAAACCGGGCAGAGAAAACCAAGAATCGGCAAAGGTGCGATTTGAGGAGGCACTACAAAAGGATCCCACAAACATTCCTGCGCAACACTCTCTCTCTACACTCCTTTTGACAAGCCAGCACCCATCAATTAAAAATCCACTCCAGGCCTGCGATCTCCTCATAACAGGCTGTAAGGGACACCTTACAAGTAGAGAACTAGAGACAATGCGAGATCATTTATTGAAGGCGACAAATAGCAACAATTTTGTTATAAGAGACATTGCTGCAGAGAAGAAATCTCTCAGAACTGCTATAGAATTAGATTCCGAAAACTTTCTTGCCTATACAGCGCTTGCAGAACTCTATCAGGAAGAGGAAGATATTGTACAAGCGCAAGAGCTCTTTGAGAGGGCGCTTGCTATAAATCCTGAATATCCAAAGGCGATGGCCGGCCTTGGAAAATTACTATTCAAGCAGGAGAAGCCGGGGGCGACTACTGTTCTGAAAGAGGCTCTCCGCTTAGATCCATCCAATAAAACAGCAAAACACTACCTAGAATTTGAATACGTTGAGCTGTAGCCATTCGCGAGCTTCAGCCTGCGACATATGGCTCAGACGAACGATCTCTTCATCACTAAGCCTTGCCATAAGCGCAAGGGCATGCTGCCCTGCCGCCTCGTCTATTCGCCTTTTACAGCGATACCAGGTGCGCCAACGCAGTATGAGCCGTCCTAAGAAGAAAAGAGGAGTAGCTATCATGAGGGTAGCAGCTCCCCAGAAAGAGTACTCAGTCACGAGCAAAAGTACAATACCCATAACAGCAGCAATAAGGATGAAGGGCTCGCGGGGATGAGCAAAAACAGGCCCCACAAATGCACGAAAATAGTGTACGTAGCTCTTTCCAGCATACTGGGAAGTAAAATAGGCAAAAAATTCTTCAAAGAGAGTGGAATTGAGAGGCGCTCTCATGGCATGGACATACTCATGAGCAAGGATCTCGTCTCTATCGTAGAGCCAGAGGTATCGCTTTTTTCTCTGCAAAGCACGACGAAGCTGAATCTGCGGCAATTGGTCGTGATCTGAGCTATACCAGGTACAGCCCGCTTCCCAAGGCTGCAACCCTTCATCTGAAAAGAGCACCTCCACCCACAATGGATCGGCCTCATAACAGGCCTGTACTATGGCTCTTGCGGCCTCTGTTCCTGGAGAGGGCTCACGACTTGCCAAAAGATGAGCTCTACGCTCATAGCTTTCAAGCGTCTCCTCTGGGCCTTGAAATATTCCTAGGCTATACCACCGGGATCGAGTTTGAGTGATAGGAGACATCACTAACTACTCCCATACCAAATGTAACCACAAGCGTGATTGCGTTGGAGCGGGCGGCCTCTTTGGCATCAACTCCACGTATCAGCCAGACACCCTCTTGATCAGAAGAGGAGGAAACACCGCTTGCAGCCCTCTCATAAATCCAGGCATCTCTGCCATGCGCATCTTTTGTAACAATGTGCGCAGTGCCCAAAACTCTGGCAACCTCAGCACGAGGCATCCCCACTTCGATCCTTTTCTGTATGGGCAATGTACTAGCCTGTTCTTTTTCTGCACTGTATCCAGCTGCATGACTACTTACTGCTGCAGATAGCAGCAAAAGGCACATAAACATCGTCTTCATGATAGTTCCTTCTCTAGCCTTTCAAAAAAATCATTATATAAAGTCTCATCAAGGACAGGACCAACTTTTAGGGCTGTACCCTTATTATCAAGCACTTTTAACTGCATGCTGACACGTACTCTGACCTTCTGGCCAACCAAGCGGGCATTTATCATTGCTTCGATCACCTCACACTTTGGCCAGCGTGCTTCATTGCCGGAAGCAAGGTGCGCCCATGTGCGATCGCGTCCATTTTCGATATCTTTTTCTTTTATGGCCATCACAAAGCCAAGATCGGGAGCTACGTTTTTAACGACGTAGTGATCGTCCTGCAGTACGCTGAGAAGATGCTTCATGACAAGCTGGACATCGCCTGTGGGCAGCAATTTGGACTGAAACTGTCGCATATCGAGCGCAGTCTTTTGCGGTTTTTCACCGTAATCCGTCGGCATGCAACCAACGAGAGCGCTTAAAGATAGAACGATAGCCAAAACGATACTGTGCATATTTTTCGTACATCCTGCATGAAATAAGAGCTATAGGCTAACAGCTTTTGCCTTATGAAGCAAGGCTAAGAGATACGCGTTTTTATGCACAAAATAAAAAAACCAGATTAGTAAATAACATAAAATCAAAATTTAATCTTATTTATCTTCCAGGTTGCAGAAAATCGCTGTTTTTATTTATAATTTTAACAAAGTAATTTTTTTTGAGGCGTTGTAATGAGCTTTTCAGTAGATACCCCTACAGGCTTGACAGTAGATCCAAATGCACGTGAATCTCTCTCCTATCAAACCTGGAATGATCTAGCTAAACAGGCAAAAGAGGCAAGCGTCCCGTATGTCATGATTACTGTTTGCTATGCGGATAAGCGTATTAGCCTATATGACACGATGCATTTTTTGCGAAGCCAGCAACATGAAGCCACAATCGATCCCCTTACCCGGCTACCAATAGTGAAGGTAGAGCACCTGTTTGCAAAAACATTTGAAATAGTACTACACAGTGACGGTAGGGCTGAGCTGATACCCGCTTCATCTTTTGACTTTCATAAGTTCGATCCCTCGCTCATCGATAATTTGCAGCAGATTTGCCTAGAAGCCAATAACCCGTACGTCAATAACAAAGAGATGCGCGAACGCGCTGCTCGATACCAGTATACTATTGGAGTAAATCTTCTCCGAATTGCCCAAGAGGGCCGCGAAAACGTAGAGGCCATAATAAATGATGCAGCGCGATGGTTTTTGTGCTCAGCAATAAGAGGGTGTGCGGCTTCAAGCCAAGCCATTGTTGACCAATTTCCAGTTCTCAAACATATAGACAGCCTTCCCAAGTAAACACTCTCTTAAAGCAGCGATAGCGGCGCACACTTGGCAACAAGACATCTCGTCTTATTATCCTTCGTAAAGTGGACGTCGTATATAAGACCAAGAGAGCCATTCTGCGAGGAGACAATTTTTCCAATCCCAAACTGTGGATGGAAGACGGCATCTCCAACCTTCCCGATAAAAGAGGCGCTCTGTTTTGCTGCAGCAGGAGCCACAGCCTGTGGAGGCTCTTGTGATGCACTACTACTTTGGTAATTTGAAAGCGACGTGAGTAGGTAGAGAGGGATCTCGCTCAAAAACCTACTTGCACGCATTCTTCTCATAGCGCCCCAAAGGCTTCTATTTTGGGCATAGGAGATGAAAAGATGCTCTTTGGCACGGGTAAGGCCCACATAAAAGAGCCTTCGCTCCTCTTCTATGAGCTTTTCATCCTTTTTGGAATTGATGTGGGGGAATAGATCCTCTTCAACACCGATCAGAAATGCCACTTGGAACTCAAGCCCCTTCCCGTTGTGAAGGGTCATTAAGTGAAGACTCTCCTCCTTGTTGTCTGCCTGATCGAGCGAACTTACAAGTGAGATCTCTTCCAGAAACTGCGACAGCGTCGGTTCCTCAGCGCCCTCTTCCCATTCTGCAGCCTTCACAATCAGCTCCTCTATGTTTTCAAGGCGCTCCTGCTTGGTTGGAGTATCTTCATCGAGCACACTCACATAGCGGGTCTGGTAGACGGCCGCACTGACAAGCTCTTTCAGAGAATCCCCATTTGCGAGCGTTTTAAGAAGCATAAAGCTCTTTGCAAAGTCACGCCAGCCATCTTTCTGCTTAGCAGTCAAGGTAAAGGGGAGTGTGCCAAATGAGTCGTCCTGGTAGTGCGTGAGCATGAAGTCGAGGATTGAAAGCCCTGACACGGCATGAGCCTCCTGCAGCTTTTCGAGCGTCGTCTCCCCAAATCCCCTTTTGGGCAGGTTCACCACTCGTAAAAAGGAGATGAGGTCGTGCGGATTGTCGATCAGGCGCAGCATGCTTAAAATATCTTTTATCTCTTTTCGCAGATAGAAGGAGATACCGCCTACAATGGTGTAGGGTATTTTGCGGCTTAACAGTTCATCTTCGAGGACGCGCGACTGGAAATTTGTGCGATAGAAGACGCACATCTTGCCAAAGCCAATACCTTTTTCCTTGGAGTGGCTGAGAATAGTGCGTGCAACAAAAGAGGCCTCTTCCCGGTCAGAGCGAGCCCCAAAGACGCCTATTTTCTCCCCATCGCCAAGTGCACTCCAAAGCTCTTTTTCGTAGCGGCCGGCATTTTTCTTAATAACGGCATTGGCAGCTTTGAGGATCGTCGAGGTGCTGCGGTAGTTCTGCTCGAGCCGGACGATGGCTGCACCCGGAAAGTCATTTTCAAAACTGAGGATGTTGCGCACGTTTGCACCGCGCCAGGAATAGATCGATTGATCGGGATCGCCTACCACAAAGAGGTTTCGTCTTGTGCCTATCAGGAGCTTGATAAAGAGGTACTGAGCGCCATTTGTATCCTGATACTCATCGACGAGGAAATGAGACCAGCGGCTTTGGTAGATCTCAAGCACTTGTGGAAATGACTTTAAAAGCTTTACAGGCAAGTAGAGGAGGTCGTCAAAATCAACCGCATTACAGCTCTTCAGCTTGTCCAGATAGCGCCTATACACCTCAAAGAAGGCTGCCTTTTCGTCATCTTCTGTGTCAGTACTGAGAAAGGCATTTTTGGCATTGGAGATAAACGATTTGACCGCTTTTAATTCGAGCGCCTTTTCCAGGTTAAGCTCTCGCATAACCTCCTTGAGCAGTTTTTCGCTATCATCGGCGTCATAAATGGCAAAATCGGAGGTAAAACCGAGGTGTGTGATAGACTCTCGAAGGATTTTTGCTCCAAGGCTGTGGAAGGTTGAAATGCGAACAGCGTGGGTTGCATATCGCTCCACCCGCTCTTTCATCTCTTTTGCAGCCTTATTGGTGAAAGTCAGCCCGAGGATTTTGTCTGGGGAGACGCCGGAAGCGATGAGTGCTGCAATGCGAAGGGTGGCCACTTTTGTCTTTCCCGACCCGGCGCCTGCGAGCACCAGCATTGGACCCTCATTGTGCCGTACTGCTTGCATCTGCTGTGGATTTAGTGTATCTATTTCTTGTGAAAGATTTTTCATATTTGGATAGTTTCAGTTAAGGTGAGAAAAATTGTGAATACTATATACCTTTTGCCCTTTTTCTTCACGCTCCTGCTTTCCACCTTCTCTCTTGCGGCAGAGGCAAAAATAGAGCTTGGCATCGACCGCCTCTTTTCTGACCCGTACGCAAAGCTGCTGCAAGGCAAAAAAATTGGCCTCATCACCAACCAGACCGGCGTCAATCGCTCTTTAGAGACCACCATGCAGCTCTTCATACAGCATCAAAAGCGCTATGGATATGAACTCAAAGCCTTTTTTGCTCCCGAACATGGCATTTTTGGTGAAAGCTATGCCGAAGAATCGATCGCCACAATCAAGTCGGTAGGAGGTATACCCATCTACAGCCTTCACGGAGAGACCAGAAGACCGACAAAGGAGATGCTCAAGGCCATCTCTCTTTTGGTCTTTGATATTCAAGACATTGGATCTCGCACCTACACCTTTGCCAGTACCCTTTTTTACGTTATGGAAGAGGCAGCAAAACAGCACATCCCTGTGCTTGTGCTTGATCGGCCCAACCCGATCAATGGCATCGTGATCGATGGGCCTATGCTCGAAAAGGAGTTTCGCTCCTTCATCGGCTATGTCAATGTCCCCTACTGCCACGGCATGACTATCGGAGAGCTTGCACGTCTCTTTAACGAACAGTATGCCATAAAGTGCGACCTCCACATCGTCCCCATGAAGGGCTGGAAGCGATCGATGAGCTTTGAAGAGACAGGACTCACCTGGATTCCTACAAGCCCCAACATCCCAGAGGCCTCTACAGTCTGTTTTTATCCCATTACAGGGCCGGTAGGCGAGATAGCACCGGTCTCTATTGGCATTGGCTACACGCTCCCATTCAAAGTGATAGGCGCCCCTTGGATCCAAGCCGATCTCTTTGCGAGTGCGCTCAATCAGTACCAACTTCCCGGAGTGATCTTCCACCCAACCCGCTTTAAGCCCTTCGCCGGCCGTTTTGCTAAAAAGAGCTGCCAGGGCGTACTGATAACTATCACTGATAGGCAGCGCTTTCTTCCTGTGACCACGCAGTATGCCATCTTAAGCGCGCTCAAAGCGCTCTACCCCAAACAGATGAATGAAGGCATCAAGGCCTTTGAAGAGAAACAAAATAATTTCTTTAAATCGTGCGGCACGCAAGAAATTTTTAAAATTTTAAAAACAAAAAAAACAGCTTTCGAGGAGCTGAAAACGATCCATTCAAAAGAACGCGCCGAATTTCTCGTAACAAGAAAAAAATTTATTCTCAGCGACTACCAGTAAATTGGCACTCTCGAGCTTTTTCTGCTAAAAACCACTCTCTCTCGGTTGACAGAAAAAGAGACAAACCCTACCATATCTTACTTAAACCTAAACTTAAGGACGGTGACGCTATGCCACAACTGAAACCTCTAGGAAATCGCTTGCTCGTGAAGCGCTCTAAAGTAAAGACCACAAAAGGTGGTATCCTTCTTCCTGATACAGCGCAAGAAAAACCCAAAGAGGGCACTGTTCTCGCTGTTGGCCCAGGGAAAACAAATGACGCCGGCGAAGTTGAACCTATGTCTGTACGCACAGGCGATGTGGTCCTTTTTGGTGCATACTCAGGCACTGAAGTAAAAGGCGTCTCAGACGACGAAGAGCTTCTGATTCTCTCAGAAGATGAAGTCCTTGGAATCATCGGATAATCGGGAGTATAGACATGTCAAAATTACTACAATTTAATGAAGAGGCGCTCAAGTCGCTCTCTCGCGGTGTTAAGACCTTGGCAAAGGCTGTAAAGGTAACACTAGGTCCTAAAGGGCGAAACGTCGTTATCAATAAGGGCTTTGGCGCACCTACCTCTACAAAAGATGGTGTCACTGTAGCCAAAGAGATTGCCCTCAAAGATAAAAATGAAAACCTCGGCGCTCAGATTGTAAAAGAGGCTGCCTCTAAAACGTCTGATGTGGCAGGTGATGGAACAACCACAGCGATCGTCTTGGGTGAAGCCATTTTCCAAGAAGGCCTCAAGAATGTCTCTGCAGGTGCAAACCCAATGAGCATCAAGCGCGGTATAGAGCTTGCAGTCGAAGCGATGGTCACTGAGCTTGGCAATCTGGCCTCCCCAGTGCAAAGCAGCGCAGAGATCAAGCAAGTAGCTACTATCTCTGCTAATAACGACCCAGATATTGGGCAGATTATTAGCGAAGCGATGGAGAAGGTGGGTAAAGATGGCGTGATCACCGTTGCAGAGTCAAAAGTGATCGACACACACCTCGACGTCGTTGAAGGGATGCAGTTTGACAAGGGATACCTCTCCCCCTACTTCGTCACCAACGCAGAAACAATGACTGCTGTGCTCGAAAACGCACTCATCTTGATCACTGACAAGAAGATCTCCACGGCAAAAGATCTCGTCCCAATCCTTGAGAAGGTAATGCAAAAGGGCTCTCGCCCATTTTTGATCATTGCAGAAGATGTAGATGGCGATGCGCTTGCAACACTTGTGGTAAACAAGCTGCAGGCCGGACTTCCTGTCTGTGCAGTGAAAGCGCCTGGATTTGGCGACCGCCGAAAGGCAATGCTCCAAGACATCGCGATCCTGACCGGAGGCACCCTCATCTCTGAAGAGGTTGGTTTAAGCTTAGAAGATGTCTCTCTACAGATGCTTGGACAGGCCAAGACAATCAAGATCTCGAAAAATGAGACCACAATCGTCGATGGCGCAGGCAGTGAAAAAGAGATCCAAGAGCGCGTAAAACTGATCAGAGCGGAAATTGCAAACTGCACCTCTGATTACGAAAAAGAGAAGCTCGAAGAGCGGCTTGCACACCTTGCCGGCGGCGTTGCCGTCATCAATGTTGGCGCAGCTACCGAGACCGAGTTAAAGGAAAAGAAGGCACGCGTCGAAGATGCGCTCCACGCTACACGAGCTGCTATTTTGGGCGGCATCGTCCCAGGCGGCGGCGTTGCTCTTTTGCGAGCAGTGCACTGTCTCGACAAGCTGAAGCTCACAGGAGATGAAGCTATCGGCGTTGCGATCATTCGCCAAGCAGCATCAGAGCCTGCCATTGCTATCGCCAATAACTGCGGTAAGATGGGCCAGCTCGTTGCTGAGAAAATCCGCGAAGGGAAAGGCGCTTTTGGCTACAACGGCTTGACAGACCAGTTTACTGATCTGATCAAAGATGGTGTTATTGACCCAGTGCTCGTCACCAAGACAGCCCTGATCAATGCCGCGTCCGTTGCCAGCATGCTCCTCACCACCGCAGCCATGATCACCGACAAACCTACCAAGAAAGCAGCTCTTCCTGCCGGAGGCATGGGTGGTATGGGAGGCATGGGCGGAATGGGAGGTATGGGCATGGGTGGCATGGGCGGTATGGGTATGGGAGGAATGGGCGGCATGGGCGACTTCTAACCAACCTACATCCACACAGCAGCGCTCTCGCAAGAGAGCGCTAACTTTCAAGGAAATTATTCGATGCCCACATATGTATACAGGTGCGACGCCTGCAAAAAAACGCAAGAGATCAAGCAAAAAATGAGCGATCCGGTGCTCACGAGCTGTCCACTTTGCCAAAAAGAGGGCTTCAAGCGCGTGCTGCCCAGCGACGTTTCCATTCAGTTCAAGGGATCTGGGTTTTATATCAACGACTATGGCAAAACAGACTCTTCAGATTCTGGCTGTAGCCACGGCGGCTGCGGCAAGTGCCAGTAACATCTATTAAATGAAAATTGATCGTCAATACCCCTAAAAAGCATACGCATCAGGCTAAGCTACCTTAAGTTTCTGATTTTCAACTATTTGATCACGCAAAGCGTTTGGAGTGCGCAGCTCCTGCTGCGCTTTCCCTAAAAGTTATTGAGAGAGGGCTATAAGTGCCTCTCAGCTAAAAGAAAGGGAATCTTCTGGCTGATTTAGGAAAAGCGCAGCAGGAGCTGCGCACTCCAAACGCTTCGCGC
>JAFEGS010000598.1 GCA_018239705.1 Verrucomicrobiota bacterium
CATACGACCAGAAGTCTAATGGGAAGAAAGCGTGGGATGACTCAGCTGTTTGATGACAAAGGCAACATTGTCACTTGCACAGTGATCCATGCAGAACCAAATGTAATTACTCAGATCAAAACTCGTTCTACAGATGGGTACGAAGCTATTCAGCTCGCCTATGATGAGATTGTTGTAAATGATCCAAGAACCATAGAAAACCGCGTGACTAAGCCTCTTATTGGTCATTTCCGC
This sequence comes from Verrucomicrobiota bacterium, assembly GCA_018239705.1. Taxonomy (GTDB): domain Bacteria; phylum Chlamydiota; class Chlamydiia; order Chlamydiales; family FEN-1388; genus SZAS-6. Next base: position 235 of record JAFEGS010000598.1, read on the forward strand.
AAGGCGCAAGTAGCTCCATCTCGTTTCCTGTATGAAACACGAGTGGACAATGCTGAAGAGTACCAAGTTGGCCAAAAGCTCGACGTTACACTCTTCAAAGAAGTTGGCTATGTGGATGCTACTGGCACTTCCAAGGGTAAAGGCTATCAGGGCGTAATGAAGCGTCACGGCTTTAGCGGCGGTGCAGCTTCTCACGGTTCAGGACATCACAGACATGCCGGTTCTACTGGTATGCGATCGACTCCAGGACGCTGCTTGCCGGGTGGAAGTTTCCCAGGCCATATGGGTGATGAAAAAGTAACAGTACAGAATCTGAAAGTAGTTGCGATTGACGAAGCAAACAATCTGATTATTGTGGAAGGGGCTGTTCCCGGGGCAAGAAATGCAGTTGTTTTGTTGAGCACAGCTATAAAAAAGCAAAACCAAGCAAAGAAAAAGAAAAAGTAAACAAGTAACTATTCACCCCTGATGAGAGAATCCCGCTCGTAGGTGTGAATAGGTGTAAACGAGGGATACGCTGTGGAAACGCAGGTTAGAAAATACAATCTCCAGGGTGAGAATATTGGCACTGCTGCGGTCGATAATAGACTTGCACAGGCTGAGGCCAATTCTCAGCTTATTAAAGACTATATTGTTGCGCTCAGAGCAAACGCTCGTCAGTGGTCAGCAAATACCCAAGGTCGTTCTGAAGTAAACCATACAAAGAAAAAGCCACACGCTCAGAAAGGTGGTGGGCGAGCAAGACAAGGTAGCTTGTCAGCTCCTCAGTACAAGGGCGGAGGACGCGCGTTTGGTCCAAAACCAAAGTTCGATCAGCATGTTCGAATCAATCAAAAAGAGCGCTTAGCTGCAATTCGTGCACTTCTTGCCGAAAAAATCCGCGATAGCCGCTTGATTGTTCTTAAAGCAGAAGAAGTCGCTGAACCTAAGACGAAACTGTTTAGCACCTTTATAGACCAATGCGATCTTCAAGGTCGTGTGCTCTTCTTAGGCGAAGGCAGTTTTGTGGATATCAGCGTCGAAGATGTGATTCATCGCTTTAGTATCCCAACGGATAAACATACCAATATCGTAAAAAGTATTCGCAATATTCCCCATGCAACGTTTAAACTCGTCTCCAATATAAGCGGATATGATGTTATGCGAGCAGGTTCAATTGTGATTCTCGAACCAGCTTTGGAAGAACTACAAGAATGGCTCCTAAAGGGCCTAAAAGGATAACACGATGAAATCAACGAATCCTTATGAAGTGATAAAGCGCCGCTATATCACAGAAAAGTCAAGCGTATTGCAAGGGTTGAAGGATGCTGCAAGCAACAAAAGCCTGAAGCGATGCGAAAATCCAAAATATGTCTTTTTGGTCGATCCAAAAGCAAATAAGCACCAGATTGCTGAGGCTTTGGAAGAAATTTATCGCGATAAACACGTTCGAGTTGTGGCTGTCAATACAATGAATGTCAAACCGAAGCAGTATAATCGCCGAGGCAAAATGAATGCTGGACGAAGTGTTGCTTTGAAAAAAGCAGTAGTGACGCTTGCCGTAGGCGATTCGATAGAAGAATAAGAGAGTAAAGGAGAAATCGATGCTCAAGACATTTCGTCCCATCACTCCAGGAACGAGACGCCTCGTATTGTCGACGAATGACCAGCTTACCAGAGTAGAGGGCAGACGCGCGACAGTAAAGCCGACAAAGAAATTGTTGGTTCCAAAAAAGAGTACTGGTGGACGTAACAATAACGGACATGTGACCTGTCGCCATAGAGGTGGTGGGCATAAAAAACACTACCGCTTAGTAGATTTCAAGCGTGATAAATTGGATATTCCAGCGAAGGTAGCTTCAATTGAATATGACCCAAATAGATCAGCTTTTATCGCTTTGCTTAATTACGCCGATGGTGAAAAGCGCTATATTATCGCTCCTGAGGGACTGAAAGCAAGTGATAAACTGCTGTCGAGTGATACTAACCCATCATTTGACGTGGGCTGTACAACAAAGTTAAAATCGATGCCAATCGGATCTGTGATTCACAATCTCGAGCTTGTACCCGGAAGGGGAGCACGCCTTGTGCGATCTGCAGGACTTTCTGCTCAGCTTATGGGCCGCAGCAATGGTCATGCAACAATCAGACTTCCTTCTGGTGAGATGCGTACAGTGAATGAAGAGTGCCGAGCTACCTTTGGCGTTGTTTCTAATTCAGAGCACAACATCCGAGTGGAAGGCAAAGCTGGTCGTAATCGCTGGAAAGGGATTAGGCCAACTGTGCGAGGAACTGCTATGAACCCTGTTGACCACCCACACGGTGGTGGCGAAGGTAAGCATAACGGCTATATCCCGCAGACACCATGGTCGATGCAGACAAAAGGCTATCGCACCAGAATGAAACGAAAAGTGTCAAACCGCTTTATCATCAAAGACCGAAGGGACTAATGCCATGTCGAGATCATTAAAAAAGGGACCTTTTGTTGATCATCACCTTCTCAAGAAGGTTGCTGTTCTAAACAATAAAAATGAGAAAAAGCCATTTAAGACTTGGTCTCGTCGTTCGATGATTGTGCCAGAAATGATTGGCCACTCAATTGACGTGTACAATGGCCGCAAGTTTATCACAGTGTATGTCACTGAAAACATGGTAGGCCACCGCCTGGGAGAATTCTCTCCAACAAGGCTGTTTAAGGGCCACCAGGCTAAAAAGTAAGATAAGGGAATGTAATAATGGCTGACTACAGAGCGATTACAAGATTTGTGAGAATTAGTCCACGAAAGGCTCGGCTTGCAGCTGCGCTTATGCGTGGCTTACCAGTATCTGCAGCGAGATTACAGTTACAAAGTAGTGGGTTGAAAGGTGGAAGACTTCTGATCAAAACACTTGATAGCGCTGTAGCAAATGCAGAGTTACAATCAGATACAAGTGCTGAAAAATTATCAGTACAAGAAGTACGTGTTGATGAAGGTCCACGTTTGAAGCGTGCTAAACCACGAAGCCGTGGCCAGCGTCACGCCTTTGTGAAAAGGACCAGTCACTTTACAGTAGTAGTTAGCGCAAAGGGCTAAGGAGTAGTAATGGGTCAGAAGACAAATCCAGTTGGATTTCGCATCATCCTCAACCGTGGATGGAAATCACGGTGGTACGCAAATAATCAGGAGTTTGGCTCTCTTCTTATTGAAGACCGAGCGCTACGGGAATATTTGATAAAGCAGCCATGCTGTCAAGGGACCTCATCGATCGTAATACGAAGGATGAGCGATAAAATTGAAATTACAATCCAGACAGCACGTCCAGGGCTTGTCATTGGTAAAAAGGGCAGTGAGATCGATGTACTGCGAGCAGCCCTTTCCAAGATGACAGGAAAGGAAGTGTGGATTGAAGTTGAAGAAATTAAGAGACCAGATCTCGATGCAAAAATCGTCGCAGACGGAATTGCAAAGCAGCTCGAGCGAAGAATACCTTTTAGGCGTGCGCTCAAAAAGGCTATGCAGAGCGTACTCGAGGCCGGTGGTTTGGGAGTGAGAGTTCAGGTATCCGGACGTCTTGGTGGAGCAGAGATTGCTCGCCGCGAATGGTACAAAGAGGGACTCATTCCACTTCAGACGCTTCGTTCAGACGTTGATTTTGCTTATGGCAGAGCTGAGACTACCTATGGATCAATTGGGGTCAAGGTTTGGATCAATAAAGGTGAAGTGACACTCGTACAGAGAAAAGCAAAACCTGAAGCTGCAGCTGCAGCCGCAGGACGCGCAGGCGCAGGGGAGAAGAAGTCATGACATTAATGCCAAAGAAGACAAAACATCGAAAAATGATGAAGGGCCACCTTACTGGTATTAGTAAGGCAGCTACCTTTATCGATTTTGGTGACTATGGAATGCAGGTTCTGGAAAGAGGCTGGATTACAAGCCATCAGATTGAAGCTTGCCGTGTTGCAATTACGCGATTTTTTAATCGCCGTGGCAAAGTGTGGATTCGGCTGTTCCCTGATAAGCCGATTACGAAAAAACCTGCTGAAACTCGAATGGGAAAGGGAAAAGGAAACCTTGACCACTGGGTTGCGTCGGTAAAGCCGGGCAGAGTTATTTTTGAAGTGGCGAATGTTCCTAAAGATGTAGCGCAAGATGCCTTGAGAAGGGCTGCTGCAAAGTTGGGTATCAGGACACGCTTTGTTGAACGAGTCGAGAGAGTGTAGAGGAGAAGTTAAATAAAATGGCAAAAGCTGAAAGCTACCGCGCGCTAAGTGATGACGAGCTCCGAGCACAATGTCAAGATCTTCGAAAGGAGATCTTTAAAATGGAAAATGCGCTGTCATCCAAAAAAGAGGATGTACAGCCTTCTAGCATTACAGAGAAAAGAAGAAATGTTGCGCGAATTCTCACAATACTGAGAGAACGAGAGTAACTTAAAAATTTATCTAGAAGTTTAAAGCTATGGAAATTGAGCAGCGAGAGCAAAATCGCCGTAAAGTAAGAAAAGGCGTCGTCGTTTCTAACAAGATGCAAAAGACCGTTGTCGTGCGTGTTGATCGTACAATTCGCCACCCTCGGTATGAGAAAGTGGTGATACGTTCTAAAAAGTATTACGCACATGACGAGACCAATTCGGCACGTATAGGCGACGTAGTGACAATAATGGAGACACGTCCATTGTCCAAGCTTAAGTGCTGGAGAGTGGTTTAGGATATAGTCCCTTGCCTTAAGTGCAGGGGAACGAATCAATTAAAGGAGTTAGTAGAGAAATGCTTCAACAAGAGACGCAACTGACAGTTGCGGATAACTCTGGAGCCAAAAGGGTTAAATGCTTTAAAATACTTGGCGGCTCTAAGCGACGATATGCAGGTGTTGGCGATGTCATTATTTGCAGCGTTCGTGAGGCAGTTCCTGAAGGGACTGTAAAGAAGGGTGATGTTGTACGCGCTGTGGTCGTGAGGACTACGAGATATATCAAACGCAAAGATGGTTTCATCCGCTTTGATACAAACAGCTGCGTACTTATTGATGATAAAGGGAACCCTCGCGGGACTCGTATTTTTGGCCCAGTAGCTCGCGAAGTTCGCGATAAAGGCTACTTGAAAATCGGATCACTTGCTCCAGAGGTTATCTAGTTTATGAGAAAACAGACAATGAATAATACAAGGACTGGCTCCAAGAAGGTCAGAGCAGGCGATACGGTTGTAGTCACTACAGGTGCATGCAAAGGCCAAAGTGGTAAAGTTATCCGTTGCAGCGCTGATAGAGTGCTTGTTCAAGGGATTAATCTGTGCAAAAAGCACGTAAAGAAGTCCGAGCAGCATCCACAGGGTGGTATCATTGAAATGGAAAAATTCCTCCATGTATCAAATGTATGCCCATGTGATGCCAATGGTACGGCGCTTAAGTTGCAAGTACGATTCCAGGAAAATGGCGAAAAAGAGCTTTGCTATGAAAAAGATGGCGAGCTTGTGGTTTGGCGCTCAATGAAACGTACCGAGAAGTAGGAGTGACAAATGACAAGACTTAAAACACGTTTTGATAAAAAAATTAAGCCAGCATTGCAGTCAAAATTTCAATATCCAAACCCAATGATGATTCCTTCGCTTAAGAAGATCGTTATCAGTATGGGTATGGCTGAGGCAACAAAGGACAAAAATGCCATCACTGACTGTATCAGCCAGTTGACGCTCATTTCTGGACAAAAGCCAGTAACAACCAAGGCAAAGAAAGCGATTTCTAACTTTAAGCTTCGTAAAGGGCAACCAATAGGACTGAAAGTTACACTGCGTGGCGCGAGAATGTATGAATTTCTTGAAAGATTTTGCAGTGTGTCGGCACCCCGAATTCGCGACTTTCGTGGTTTCGCAGCAACAGGCGACGGAAGAGGCAACTATTCACTAGGCCTCGAAGACCAGATGCTGTTTGCAGAGTTAAATCTCGATACTGTGAAGCGTGCACAAGGGATGAATATTACTTTTGTAACTTCAGCTATAGCCGATGACCAGTGCATCGAGCTGCTCAGGTTGCTTGGCATGCCATTTAGAGGACTGCCGGTCGTTGTACCCGGTTGGGATAAGATTCAGGGAGATAAAGAATGACATCACATGACCCAATAGCTGATTTACTCACACGTATTCGCAACGCGTCTAGAGCGCAGCATCGATATACAGATGTGCAGTGGAGCAATCTGAACCAGAATATTATTCAGGTTCTAATAGATGAAAAGTTTGTCGACCATTTTCTTGTAAAAGAGGAAGATGGGAAGACAACAATGCGTATTTTCCTTCGCTACACAGAAAATCGTGAGCCATTAATACGAAACTTAAGAAAAATTTCTAATCCCGGAAGACGTAAGTACGTTGGATACAACCAGATACCCGATGTTTTCAGCGGAATGGGTATTTCAGTTGTTTCAACATCAAAGGGTGTTCTTGCAGGCTCTGAAGCTCGCAAGCGTAAACTCGGTGGCGAATTATTGTGTTACGTGTGGTAGAAGCCGATTAATTCAAGAGGAATAGAATGTCTCGCAAAGGAAAAGTGCCTGTAGTGATCCCAAAGGGAGTACAAGTGCACGTTAAAGACAATAAAGTTGTAGTAAAGGGTCCAAAAGGAACGCTTGATCAACAGATCGCTCATGGTGTCAATCTTGTCATCAGCGAGGAAAGTGCACTCGTTGAAGTTGCAGATACAAGCCGCGAGATGAGCAAGTTCCATGGCCTCTATCGTGCCCTACTTCAGAATATGGTTACAGGCACAACTACTGGCTTTGAAATAAAATTAGAGATGATCGGTGTTGGATACCGTGCAGCAGTGCAGGGAGCAATACTCGATCTACAGCTCGGATATTCACATCCGACTCAATTGCATATACCAGCTGGTTTGCATGTAAAAGTAGAAAAGAATACTGCAATCTCTGTCACCGGTATAGATAAACAGGCCGTAGGCCAGTTTGCAGCGCAAATTCGAGCCTTAAGAAAGCCTGAGCCATATCAGGGTAAAGGTATTCGATATGTTAATGAATTTGTCAGAAGAAAAGCTGGTAAGGCTGCTAAATCGGCTAAGAAGTAGGTGTAGCAAATGGAAAGTAGTGCAATAAAAAAGCAAATTGCAGGCCAAAGAAGAGCTTTGCGAGTCAGAAAGAATGTGAGAGGTACATCTGCAAGACCTCGTCTTTGCGTAGTAAAGACAAATAAGCACATAGAAGCGCAGCTGATTAATGATGAGGCCGGCATAACACTTGCAGGCGTTTCAACAAATTCGAAAGAATTGAAAACGACACCATTCCGCAAGAAGAATAAAGCCTCTGCAAAGGTGCTTGGTGGGCGAATTGCTGAGAAAGCAAAAGCTATTGGAATCGAAAAGGTTGTCTTTGATCGAGGACCTTTCCGCTACCATGGCATATTGGCTGAGCTTGCACAGAGTGCAAGAGACGGTGGACTGCAGTTTTAAAAAGGGTGACAAAGGCACATGGCAAAACAAACAGAAAAAGATAAAGAGAACAGCAAGCGCGAGTCCTCTAATTCAGGATTGATGGAAAAGGTTCTTTACATCAACCGCTGTTCCAAGACCATCAAAGGTGGTAGAAAAATGAGTTTTTCTGCCCTTATCCTTGTAGGAGATGGAAAGGGACAGGTTGGATATGGTTTTGCAAAAGCAAATGAGCTTACTGATGCGATTCGCAAGGGTGGTGAAATAGCGCGCAAAAACATGCATACGATCGTTATGGAAGGTACGACAGTACCGCATGACATGATTGTGAAATGGGATGGTGCTACTATTTACATTCGACCAGCTCCACAAGGTACTGGAATTATTGCTGGCTCGAAGACGAGAGCGATTCTTGAATTTGCCGGCGTTAAAGACGTGATGGCAAAGTCGTATGGTTCAAGTAACGCAATCAACCAGGTACGAGCTACATTCAAGGCTCTGCTGAGCATGAAGACAAGAGAGCAAGTGATGAGTCAGAGAAAGGAAATACAATAATGGAACTTCATTCGTTAGAAAATACAAATCGGCCCTTTAAGCGCAGAAAACGCGTTGGGCGTGGTATTGGTTCTGGCCGTGGAAAGACCTGTACCCGTGGACACAAAGGAGCTGGATCTCGAGCTGGTTGGAAGTCTCGCGAGCGATATGAGGGTGGTCAGCTTCCTCTCTATAGAAAGCTACCTGGAAGGGGCTTTAACAATGCGCAGTTTCAACGTCGTCTACATACAGTCAATCTTGGACAGATTGAAGAGATGTTTGCCGATGGAGATGTTGTCAATGTACAGACGCTGCATGAAGCAGGGTTTTTGAGTGGTCCATCATATGGAGTAAAGCTACTGGGCAATGGCGAACTTACAAAAAAAGTTACCATTGAAGTAGGAGCTATCTCCAAGCAGGCCGAAGAAAAATTGAATAAAGCTAAAATTTCCTACACGATTGTCTGAAACCCGAAAACTATATACGTGATTTTATGTATACAACTCTCCTTCGCATTTTCCAGATACCTGAACTAAGTAAAAAAATTTTATTTACTTTAATGCTGCTTGCTGTCTATCGCGTGGGAGGGTTTATTCCCGTTCCAGGAATAAATGGAGAGGTAGCTACGGCCTATTTTCGACAGATGACTGGCGGAGAGCAAAATCTCTTCCAACTCGTCGATATATTCAATGGTGGTGCATTTTCGCAAATGACCATCTTTGCGCTGGGGGTCGTTCCCTACATCTCCGCTTCGATTATTTTGCAGCTTCTTGTAGCACTGCTACCGTCATTGCAGAGAGAAGTGCGAGAAAATCCGGAATTCGGACGAAGAAAGATTAATCGCTGGACCCGTATGGGAACACTATTTCTCTCCTTTGTACAGGCAACGCTGTTTGCTAAATATGCATACCAGATAAACTTAGCTAATCCTGGGATTATCTCACCCGACCTTCTATCTGTGCAGCTTTTCGGTGTCTCATTCCTCTTCTACTTGGTAGTTGTTGTGACAATGACGACCGGTACCATCTTTTTGATGTGGCTAGGAGAGCAGATTACAGAAAAGGGTATTGGCAATGGTATGAGCTTGATTATATGCATGGGGATACTCTCTTCGCTACCAGGCACGATAGGTTTGATTATCCAGCAGCTGAATTTAGATAGTCCTCAGCCAGGACAGCTTTCGCTCTCCTCGCTTCTGGTTCTATTTGCACTCTTTGTCTGCGTGATAATGGCTACCATTTATATCATCCAGGGGCAGAGGAGATTACCTCTCCAGTATGCAAGAAGGGTAGTGGGCAATCGTGAAGTTCAGGCAACTGGATCGTCATATATACCTTTAAAAGTGAACTACGCTGGTGTTATCCCGGTGATCTTTGCATCGTCGCTTCTTATGTTTCCAGCCACGATTGGACAGTTTGTTGGAACTGGCAATTGGATTGGAACTGTAGCTGACTGGTTCTCACCTGGATCTACGCCCTACTACTTTGCTTTTATGCTACTTATTATTTTCTTTACCTACTTTTGGACAGCAACACAATTTCGCCCTGATCAAATTGCTTCAGACATGAAGAAGAATGGGGCATTTATTCCAGGCGTCCGCCAGGGTAAGCATACGCAAGAATACTTAGAAGCGACTATGGGTCGAATTACGCTTATAGGCGCTGTATTACTGGCCTTTTTGGCCGTTCTACCACAGATCATTGGTCGTTTAATGAACGTCTCTTCGACAATCAGCTATTTCTTCGGAGGCACTTCGCTTCTGATCTTGGTAGGGGTTGTTCTAGATACGATGAAGCAAATTGAAAGTCATTTGCTGATGAAACGCTATGACGGATTTATGAAAAAAGGAAAAGCGCGCTAGCAACAAATAAGTGAATTTGTTACTATTGACGCACATTTTAATCGCAGGAGAGCAAAATGGCTCGGATTCTCGGAGTCGATATACCGGACAACAAGCGCGTAGAGGTAAGTCTTACTTATATTTATGGGATAGGGCTGCATACAGCACAACAAATACTGACAAAGCTGAAACTAAACCCTGATATGAGAGCAGGAAAACTAACAGCGGATGATATTGCTCGTCTCACTACTCTGATTCAGACAGAGTACATGGTCGAGGGAGATTTAAGAAGACAGGTTCAGAATAATATTAAGCGATTAATAAGCATTCACTGCTACAGAGGTATGCGCCATCGCCAAGGACTTCCGGTCAGAGGCCAGCGCACAAAAACAAACGCACGCACCCGCAAAGGTCCTCGTAAGACAGTTGCAGGTAAGAAGAAAGCACCACAACAGTAGAGTAAGGAGTTTTGTACGTTGAGTACGACTAAGCAACAATCGACAGTTAAAAAAACTGTAAAGACAAAGAAAAAGGTAGTGCGCAATGTGCCTATGGGCATTGCTTATGTAAAAGCTACATTTAACAATACCATCGTTGCAATCACAGATCCTACAGGGCATGTGATAGCATGGTCATCAGCGGGAAGATCTGGATACTCTGGATCTAGAAAATCTTCAGCGTTTGCAGCAACAGTAGCAGCCCAAGATGCAGCGAAAGCTGCGGTTGCACTTGGAATGCGCGACGTAGAAGTGAAGTTAAAGGGACCTGGTGCTGGAAGAGAGCCTGCCGTTCGTGGTTTACAAAGCTCTGGACTTAACGTTACTGGCATCACCGATGATACACCAGTACCACATAATGGATGCCGTCCTCGCAAACGACGTCGCGTGTAGTAACTGTATAAAAATTCGAGCAGGAGAAGAGACCACATGTTGGTGAAATTCGGCAAATTGGAAAAACCACGCAGAATTGTCGTTGAAGAAGGCTCTGCAACGCCGACATTTGCACGATTTATTGCAGAACCCTTTGAAAGGGTGTTCGGTCACGCGATAGGTAATGCTTTGCGACGTATTTTGCTTTCTTCATTAGAAGCGCCTGGAATCCTTTCGGTACGAATCGAGGGCATTCCCCACGAGTTTATGGCGATAGAAGGCATTAGCGAAGATATGACAAATATTGTCTTAAATTTTAAGGCTGCAAAGCTTCGCTGCTTACCTTCTGAAGAGACTTCAACGACACGTGATGCAAGAATTCTTACATCGCTTGTTGAAGTAAGCCAGGACGATCTGGATAAGAATGGCGGCTTCGTAGTGATTACACTGAAGGATGTTGTCCCAACGGGAGTATTTGAGGTTGTCAATCCAGACCTCAAGCTCTTTACAGTAACCAAACCTATGAAGCGTCAGGTTGACGTACGCGTAGGCTATGGTAAGGGCTACGTTTCTTCTGAGCGTCATATAATACCAAATCGAATGGTAGACGAAGTTGTTATCGACACAGCCTTTTCACCTGTCACTTTAGTCAATTACTTTGTGGAAAACACCAGAGTAGGACAAGATACAGACTTTGATAGGCTGGTGCTTGAAGTAACTACAGATGGACGTTTGACACCTGCTGAGGCACTTTCCTTTGCAACGCAGGTAGCTATCAAGAATTTTGATGTATTCAATCAGACAAAAGTTCACGATCTGACGTTTGAAGCTGTGACAAAAGATAGTCAAGCAGATAACGACGAACTGCTTGATAAGCTGCTTCTTCGAGTTGATGAGATTGAGCTATCAGTGCGCTCTACGAATTGCCTGAATCTTGCCGGGATTGAAACCATTGCTGAATTGGTATCGATTCCAGAGAAAAGGATGCTGGAGTTTAGGAACTTTGGTAAGAAGTCTTTAAATGAAATCAAGGCAAAGCTTGCAGACATGTCGCTCGGGCTTGGCATGAACCTCGAAGGGCTTGGAATAGAACCTGAGGGAACAAATGTCAAAGAACGTGTGAAGGAACTACTCGAGCTACGCAAACAAAAAAAAGATAAGAAGAAGAAATAGAAATGAGACATGGTAAAAGCCGAGCGAAACTCGGAAAAACAACGTCGCACAGACGCTGCATGTTTGCAAACATGCTCAAATCGCTGATCACCGAGGAGCGTATTGTAACTACGATACCAAAAGCTAAGGAACTGAGACGGTTTGCAGATCAGATGATTACACTCGCAAAGAAAAACACGTTGGCAAGCCGACGTCAGGTTATTGCAGAGTTGATGATCCGTTACAACGAGCTTACCCCAAAGGAAGCGCGTGATGCTCGTGCAGGGACCTTAAGCTCCTACAACGTAGACCGAAATGTAGTAAACAAATTGTTTGATACTTTGGGTCCACGCTTTGCAGCGCGTCAAGGTGGCTATACACGCATTATTAAGCTTGCTGAAAAGCGTGTTGGCGACAACACCCAAAAGTGCTTTATCCAGTACCTCTCTGAGTAAGTGATAGGTCGGAAAGACAACCAACGGTAAGAACGATAGAACGATATGAACGATAATTTTAAATTTTATCGTTCGTATCGTTCTATCGTTCTTACCGTTTATTTTTTTCTTTACCTTTCATCTACCTATCCACTGTTCTTCTCGTTACGTATGCACATCCTATTTTCTGCTTGAGTTTGTCTGTCCTATCGTGTAATAAGGGTAGTTTTGGACTTGGAGTAGAAACTTGGAGTAGGACATATGTCAATAAAAGTCGCTATTAATGGTTTTGGGCGCATTGGACGCCTTGTTTTGCGCTGTCTTCTGAAATCGCCTGAAATAGAAGTTGTTGCTATCAATGATGTGGTCCCCAGCGATAACCTTGCCTATCTGTTTCAATATGATTCTGTTCATGGCAAGTACCCAGGCGAGGTAAAAGCGGACGAGCATGCGATATACATCAACGGCAAAAAAATTGCTGTGTGTAATCAAAAAGATCCGGCACACCTTCCCTGGAAAGAGCTGGGCTGTGAATATGTCATAGAATCAACCGGGCTATTTACAACACACGAGGCTGCATCAAAACATCTTGAGGCAGGAGCCAAGCGGGTGATTATCACCGCACCTGCAAAAGGTGATATTCCCACCTTCGTAATGGGCGTTAACCATACGCTGTATAATCCTGCAAAGGATCTGATCGTCTCTAATGCCTCCTGTACTACAAACTGCCTCGCCCCACTGTGCAAGGTACTGCTGGATACATTTGGCATTGAAGAGGGGCTTATGACCACCATCCATGCGCTGACAGCGAGCCAGCCGAGTGTGGATGGCCCCTCCAAAAAGGACTGGAGAGGGGGGCGAGCAGGACTACAAAATATTATCCCTTCATCGACCGGGGCAGCTAAGGCAGTTACGCTTTGCATTCCTGAATTGAAGGGTAAGCTCACAGGCATGGCGTTTAGAGTGCCGGTAAGCGATGTGTCATGTGTTGATCTTACGGTGCGCCTCACTCGGCCGGCCTCGCTTGAGACTATCGTCGAAAGTATGGAGAAGGCTTCAAAGAGTTCGATGAAAGGCATATTAGCAGTGACTCATGAGGAGCTTGTCTCATCTGACTGCATCGGAAGTACCTATTCAACTATTTTTGACACAAAGGCGAGTATTATCCTCACGCCGACCTTTTGCAAATTGGTGGCGTGGTATGATAACGAGATGGGCTATTCCCAACGTGTGGTAGATCTCTTGGTTTATATGGCAAACAGTGGACCAAAATAGCATTTTCGTTCATAATATTGCCATAGCTATTACGAAGCGTAAAACAAGGAAACACACGTGGATTTTACACGAGAACCAATTATTGAAACAGTGATCACTCCGAGAGAGGGGCATAGGCTTGTTGTGCGAAGCAGCAAGAGTGCCACTCAGGAAGAACATTTTGTCGATGCTCTTGAGGTGGTTTCTTTTGGCAACGCTCTCTTTTTCCGTTGTATAGAACGACCAAAGCCATTTATTGTTCCAGTTGCAGACTATGAAGTCTTAGAAGTGAGAGAGCCTCGCATAGTACTGAAAACACCTATGCAAGAAAGAACAGCCCAGGATAGAGGCCCCTCTGCCCGTGAGCATGCTCATAAGCCGAAGATAGAAGCTGAGAAGAAAGAGCCTGTATCTACAGAAAAAGAAAGCCAGCCACAAGAGCGTCAAGCAGCTACTGCCGCCCCAGAAGGGCGAAATGATCGTCGCCGAGAGCGAAGAAGACCTTTTAGAAGACGTCGTGGACAAGCCCGAGAAGAAACTGAGGGCATGTCAGGAGAAGAAAGACAAGAAGAAGAGAGTCAAGGCTCTGAGCCGCTTGATGAGGGGCAAAAAATCCTCTCCACAGCTCCAATGCTCTCGTCAATTCTTCCTCCGCCGGCTACTCTTGTTCGCGATGACCTTCCGCGTCTAAGGGAACAAGAGGTCTATAAGGGGGCTTTTTTCATCCGTGATGAGAAAGATGACCTTTTAGATGACGATGATGATGCAGTGCTCAAAAGCCTGCGTAGCGGATCATTTATGGGAGATGAAGAGAGTCGGGATCAGGAGGTGTCCCCCGAGGAGCCCTTTTGCGACCCGTTTTTCAATGAGCCGCCTGCAGAAGCAACTGCGCAAAATGGTGCTCAGCCTCAAGAAGATGCTGGGTCCATAGAGGAAAAAAGTAGCTTTTGAGATCTATTGTCGAGGCATGTGACCAGTTCTGGACACATGCCTCAGCATTGCTATACGGCATAGGCTTTTATCTTGGCTGCGTAGCAGCGCTCGCGCCCCATGTAGCTCTTTTGATTCCAGCAGTTTTTCTTCTATTTCCTTGCCTTATACCCGGCAATTACAGGCTACGTATTCGTCTGGGGCTGGCTTTAGCGACAGCTGCAGTCTCTTATCTGTATGTCTCATCCCTTGTCCAATTCCCCACCGTCTCTTCAGTCAAGCTGTCAGGTACTGCTGAGCTTGAGATTTGCGATATAGCCCCGGCTGTACGTTATGGTCAAGTGGTTCACAAAATCAAACTCAATCTCCTCTCTTTTAAGTCAGATAATGGTAGCTGCTTAGCCAGGAATATTCCCTGTACATGGATATG
>JAFEGS010000599.1 GCA_018239705.1 Verrucomicrobiota bacterium
GGCACATGTAAAAAAGCTATCGATTGAAATTGCGCGAGTTTTTTGTAGGTTTCGCACATGTATCAAGCAGCTTCGAGATTCACTTGAAGAGCTCTATATCAGGGATACAGAAATAGATGACAGTGATATCGCCGCTTTAGCAGTTTTAAAAAAATTGAAGAAATTAGAAATCAGACAGTGCAAGAGGGTGACAGGGGCTACATTCCACCTGCTTCCTGACTCACTTACCATTCGCACCTGGCCTTAAAATAGCTCAATCGTATATACTAAAGTTTGTCCCTAATTTTGGAGAAATCTCATGAGTATCTACAGCACTATTTCAGTGGTATCACGTACACTCTCTTCTCTCCATTTCCATCATCACCATCATTGCTAGTCATTTTCTACAGAATATTTGTTCTGTAGCTATTGTTCTTTCTATTTAAATTTTTTATTTTATTAGATTATTCAAGGAGAATCTATGTCTATTTGCATTCGTTTATTTTGTATTTTCGCCATGAGCAGCCTCTTTGCAGGCGAAAGCTTTGTAGTTGGGACAACGAGCGGGTATGCCCCATTTGTCAGTCTAAACCAGCAAGGCGAGTATGTTGGGTTTGATATCGACCTCGCAAAGGCACTTGCCGACAAGCTCGATTCCACGCTTGTACTCAAAGACCTCGGCAGCATGCCATCACTTCTTCTTGCCCTCAAGCAGGGCAAGATCGATGCCATTATCTGGGCAATGTCTATTACGCAAGAGAGGCAAAAACAGATGGAGATGATCTACTACCAAGGAGAAAAAGAGCTTACACTCCCCCTTCTTTTCTGGAAGGAGATCCCCGAAGAAAATACATCTCTTGAGGCACTTGCAAAAGATGCAGGCGCTATTGTGTGTGCTGAAGCCGGCTCATTTCAGGAGGGAGTGCTGCAAAAGGTGCCTGGACTGCACCTCAAACAGGTAGATAAGGTGATGGACGCCATTTTGGAAATCAAATATGGCAAAGCTCGCTGCACAGCGATCGATCCATCGCTCGTTCCAGGTGCGGTGCAGCAGTTTAAGGAGATCAAAGTACTGGAAGTCCCACTGTCTGAAGAAGATCGCTCGCTCGGCAATGGCATTTGCGTAAACAAAAACCAGAGCCTTCTTGCTGAGCGCATCAGAAAGAGCGTAGCAGATCTGCAAGCCGATGGCACGATCGAACAACTTGAAAAGAAATGGAAGCTCAAATGATATCCACTGATCTTCTCATTGATTCACTGCCCCTTCTTACTAAAGGGGCTTTGATGACCATACAGATCTTCCTCATAGCATCCCTCATCAGCCTCTCTCTGGGATCGCTCTTTGGAGCTCTTACCTGCCGTCCGCTCAAAAAGCGTCTGGTTACACCTCTCTGTGAGTGCATTACATTTGTACTACGCGCAGTTCCGCTCTATGTACAGCTGCTCATCATCTATTTTGTCCTGCCCGATCTTCTCTGCATCAATATTGAGGCCTATATGGCGTCGGTGTTTGCGCTTGGCATCTGCTCTTCGGCCTATGTCGCACAGATCATGCGCTCGGGAATCAATGCTATTCCCAAAGAGCAGTGGGAGAGTGCTTTTGTGCTGGGCTATTCCAAAATCGCCTCTGTGCGATATGTAATCTTCCCTCAGCTCATTAGAACGATACTACCCGCACTTACAGGAGAGCTCGATTCGCTCTTAAAGAGCACGGCAATTCTTTCGTCCATAGGCCTGCTGGAGCTTACCCGTATGGGCATGAATATTGTCTCGAGGGAGATGGAGCCGCTGACTGTCTACCTTGCTGTCGCAGCTCTTTACATCGCACTCTCAGGTAGTATTAATCTTTTTACTAAATATCTCGAAAAGAGGCTTACACTATGCTAACAACAAAAAATCTCTCATTAAAAAAGGGAAATAGACAGATCCTCGATGGGATTAATTTCGAATTTCCGATGAGCTGCATCACGCTGATTTTAGGAAGAAGTGGCGTTGGCAAAAGCACGCTTCTTCGCTGCCTTGCCCAGCTCGAAACTGGGTATGAGGGGAATATCTCATTTGATGGGTATTCATTGGAAGCCCTCAAAGGAGACGAGCGGTCAAAGCTCGTGGGCTTTATTTCCCAAAAATATGCCCTCTTTCCTCACCTCACGGTGGCTCAAAACTGCATGCAGCCTTTGCAGGTTATACAGAAGCAGGATCGCGAACGTGCGTTTGGCACGACTTTAGAGACGCTTCGTTTACTTGGCATGCAGGACTATCTGGATGCCTACCCCGAAAGGCTATCAGGAGGCCAGCAGCAGCGCGTAGCTATAGCAAGAGCCCTTGTATGCAATCCTCGCATCCTGCTCTTCGATGAGCCGACATCATCTCTTGACCCAAAGAATGCCCAAAACCTCGCGGAAATCATGCGGGCACTGCGCTCAGCTGGAAAAGGGATTGTCATTACGACGCACGATATGAACTTTGCTGAGCAGGTACAGGAGCGCACCTACTCTATGAACTGAATGCCAATTTGCCTACGACCTGCTGAGCAATTTCATCATCCTCATACCCCATGATGAGGGTGGAGAAGTCGCTGAAAAACTCAAGGCCAAAGGGATTACCGAAGTAGCAGACTACGGTCTTCTTGTGCAGCCTTTTGAGCTGGCTTACGAAATCGACAATGCCCTTTGGCAGGCCATGGACTCGAAATTGTGACAACTCCTCGATCTGCCTTTCCTTGTTGAGCAGCCTGATTTGCGCAATACGCCTAGGATCTGCCGGAAAGACCGACAGAATAATGAGAGGATACTTTTCTAGAAGAGCCACCTGCTCCGAGGAAGCATCAAAATCGAGTGGCAGCATGATCTGGTCAATATTGAGCTGCTCTTTGACCGCATCGAGAAAGACACTTGAAGAGGCGTCTCCGATTTGTACAAGGGCAGCCGCTTGGCCCCTTGCCTGCTTGATCGGAAGATGCGCGTTCTCGTCTCGAACTACCGAAATGGCCTGATCGTAAAGCTTATATTTTAAAGCTTTAGCTTCGTCGGTGTGCAGCAGCTCAAGCGTTGGAACCTCTACGAGGCGCTTTTTTTCAAGCCCCACCTGCTCTTTCAGTTTTAAAATTTTGAGCACTCGCTCGTCTATCTGCTCAATGTGAATCTTGCCCTCTTGCAGCGCCTGTCTGATGGCGTGGAAGGCTACAATCAAATCTTGAGGCATGAGGAGCATATCATTTCCTGCAAGGAAGGCCTTGACCGCTATCTCTTCCTGAGAAAAGTACTTTGTCAGCGCCTCCATTCTGAGTGCTCCACTGATCACAAGCCCTTGGAATTTCATTTTATCTTTCAGCAGATTCTGGACAATCCTTGGTGAGAGGCTGGCTGGAATGGTAGCATCAGGCTCTAAAGCCGGCATGGAGACATGCTCTGTCTGGATTGACTGCACGCCGGCAGCAATTGCCTTTTCAAATGGATAGAGCTCAACTGTCTCAAGGCGCTTACTGTCATGGGTGTTTGAGGGGAGATCGAGATGTGGGTCGACGCTTATGTCGCCAAGGCCTGGAAAATGCTTCGCTGAGGCAATCATCGAGCCATCGCGTAGACCGCGGATCATAGCAATACCTTTTGTAGCCACATTTTGAGGTGAGCCCCCAAAGGAGCGAACATTGATAACAGGATTTTCGGGATTGATATTGATGTCGAGAACTGGGCTTAAGTTCATATGGACGCCAACGAGCCTGCCTTGCCTTGCAATCTCTCTTCCCATCTCGTAGATGAGCTGATCATCGCGCACTGCTCCCAGCGTGCTATTTTTGGGAAAGCGAAATCCATCAGTGAGCCGCATGGAGAGCCCCCACTCAAGGTCCTGAGCGATGAGAATGGGGTATTTGGCTCTCTGCTGGTAGCGGTTGCAAAAGGCCACTTGAAGAACCGAAGAGCTCGGTCCCACAAGCCCAATACCGCCTATGCCATACTGAGAGATAAAGCTATCGGTCTGTGCGAGCAGATCGCGCTTTTTTGTTTCAAGCTCACTGAAATTGAGGTCGACATACCCAGCAACCATGAAGAGCTGGGCAATTTTTTCGTCGACAGTCATCTGTTCAAGGGTCTTAGTAGCCCATGAATCGGCATATCCTCTACATAAGACCGTACAAGCAAGAATCAGGAAAAACAGGCGCACTGGTACTATCCTTTCTTCAAAAAGTAAAATCACCACAGAGTCCACAGAGAGCACAGAGAGAGGTATTTCTCTCGGTGTACTCTGTGATCTCTGTGGTAGTTATTTATGCTGCAGGAGCCGAAGGTGTGTTTTTGTGCAGAGCACGATCTTCCTTGTCCTTATTTCTCGGAGTGAATTCCTTCTCATTGAAGACAAGTGTATCCTCTTCTTTGTCAACCTCACATGCCCATCCCTGATCGGGTCTTGTGAGCAGCTTCTCAGCAAGAGGATCTTCTATGCGCTGCTGGATCTCACGCTGGAGAGGTCTAGCACCCATTTCCGGTTGGTATCCATGCTCTACGAGGAAGTCTTTTGCCTTTTCAGATAGGGTAATCGTCACCTCTTTAGCAAGAAGACGTCCCTGCAATTTCTTCATCTCGAGATCAACAATGGAATGCAGCGCCTCTTTTGAAAGGGCTCTGAAGATGACGATATCGCTCAGAC
Source organism: Verrucomicrobiota bacterium (assembly GCA_018239705.1). GTDB lineage: Bacteria > Chlamydiota > Chlamydiia > Chlamydiales > FEN-1388 > SZAS-6. The sequence continues at coordinate 4,627 of JAFEGS010000599.1, forward strand.
GGTTGAGAAATTCCGGCTTAAAGTGCTTTTTCACCGCGCCTTCAATCTTCTCCTTCATTGAGGCATACTCTAAAGCCCCCTCTTTGGCACCAAAGCCAATCTCGGTACTCTTCTTAATAAGATCGGCGCCAAGGTTAGAGGTCATAATGACGATGGTATTGCGGAAATCAATCTTCCTTCCAAAGGCATCTGTCAAGCGGCCCTCTTCCAAGATCTGAAGAAGAATATCCATCACATCGGGGTGAGCCTTCTCTACTTCATCAAAGAGCACTACCGAATAGGGTCTTTGCCTAATGCGCTCTGTCAGCTGGCCACCCTCTTCATAGCCTACATAGCCTGGAGGAGAGCCCATGATGCGAGAAACCGCATACTTTTCCATAAACTCTGACATGTCGAGCTGGATCAGGGCATCTTCACCGCCAAACATATTCACAGCAAGCAGCCTGGCTAGTAGGGTCTTTCCAACGCCTGTAGGGCCGAGGAACAAAAAGGCGCCAATTGGACGATTGGGGTCTCTGATATCTGCACGGCTGCGTCGAATCGCTCGAGATACAATGCTGACAGCCTCGTCCTGACCTATAATACTATTCTTTAAGGTCTCTTCAAGTTTGAGTATTTTGTGCGTCTCTCCTTCGGTCAAGCGGTAGATTGGGATGTTGGTCTGCTTTGCCACAACCATCGCCACATCTTCATCATCTACAGACACTTCATGCTCTTCTTTGTTTACTTCCCACTCAGAGCTAATCTGCTGCAGCTTTTCTCTCAATGATTTTTCGCTATCCCGAAGCTTTGCCGCTTTTTCATATTCCTGCTTAGCTATCGCCTCCTCTTTAGACAGCCTTGCCTCTTCGATTTCAGCTTCGTACTTACTGATATCAAGAGGCTGATTCATCATCGAGATGCGCAGCATCGCGCCGGCTTCGTCGATCAGGTCAATAGCCTTATCTGGCAGGAACCGTGCATAAATGTAGCGATCTGACATCTCAGCAGCAGCACGGATCGCCCTATCAGTATAGCGACACTTATGGTGCTCTTCATACTTAGCTTTGAGGCCTGTAAGGATCTCTATCGTTTCAGCGACACTTGGTGGCTGTATAAATATTTTTTGGAAACGTCGCTCAAGAGCGGGATCCTTTTCGATATGCTTTCTGTACTCATCAATAGTCGTCGCACCAATACACTGGACCTCACCGCGAGAGAGAGCAGGCTTTAAGATATTGGAGGCATCGATAGCACCTTCAGCAGCACCTGCACCAACAATAGTGTGCAGCTCGTCAATGAACAGAATGACATTACCATGCTTTCGAATCTCATCCATCGCTGCTTTGATGCGCTCTTCGAACTGTCCTCGGTATTTAGTACCTGCAATCATAAGAGCGAGGTCTAAGCTGATGAGTTTTTTCCGTCGAAGAATGTCGGGAACTTCCCCTTTTACAATAGCATGAGCGAGGCCTTCTACAATCGCCGTTTTTCCAACACCTGCCTCTCCAACGAGCACAGGGTTATTTTTACGCCGTCTGCACAAAATGAGAATCAATCGCTCAACTTCCTCTTTGCGTCCGATCACGGGATCGAGCTTTCCTTCGCGGCAAAGCTCAGTCAGATCGAGTCCATAGGCGCGAAGAGCTGGCAGCTTGTCGTTTGGAGCTGCAGCTGTATAGCCCTTTTCAAATGGCTTTCCTGGCTGTCCCATTGGTGGAGGTGTAGATGATGGCCCTGAAGATGATGCTGGAGGCAATTGCAGGTTAAAAGATTCAAGCTCTCTGAGCACCTCTTTACGGACTTCCTTGAGGTTGACATTGAGATTTTCAAGCACCTGCGCACCAACACCATCTGTCTGTCTCAGTAATCCTAAGAGAAGGTGTTCAGTACCTACGTAGTTGTGATTGAGGGCAAGCGCCTCCTCATTGGCATACTCGATTACCTTTTTTACCTTGCCGGTAAGCGCCGGATCACCATAGAGCTGTAGCTCCGGGCCAAAGCCCACAAGCTTTTCTACCTCTGCCCGTACGATCTCGTAGTCGATGCTCATATTGCGCAGTACGTTTACTGCAATTCCTTGACCAAGCTTGAGTAGCCCTAAAAGAACATGCTCAGTACCAAGATAATTGTGGTTCATCCGCTGTGCTTCTTTTTTAGCCAGCTTGATGACCTGTTTGGCGCGATTGGTGAATTTGTCAAACATCGTTTTTGCCCTGGTTGTATATACGTAAACTGAAAAGTTGGTTCATATAAGCATATCACTTTTTTGTAAACGAAGAAAATCAGTTGCCACTCTCTTAGCGCTAGCTATAGCATCTCCAACAGAAACTCCATAAAAGCCGGCGCCCAAGAGCGTAATTCTTGCTCCAAGCCGCTTTTCAATATAGTCCACATTTGCCGCATGCCCAACAGGATAGCGGGCAACTGCATCCCTCGCCCTAAAAACAACAGCATCATCAAATGGTGCTTTGATTCCAAGATATTTGATAGCTGCATCCTCGCTCAAGGATAGCAGATCTTCATCTCTGAAACAAGAGATAGCAGGCGCCCGCTCTCCTCCAAACATGAGCGAGATCCGCGTTTTGAAGAGCTGATTGTGCTGAGGGAACACTCTCGAGTCAAATACAACGCCGAGAAGCTTGTCATCTTCACTTGAAGGACACAAAAAACCAAATGCATCTGGCAGGGCATGAACGTCGTGCCACCCTGTAGAGACTGTGACAAGGGATGTCTGTGGTATGGCTTTAAGCTGGTCAAGAGGAAGAAGTGTAGAGAGTGCTTGTGGTGAAATGGCGACAAAAAGGGCATCAAATGCACATTGCTTCCCACCCGAGCTGAGCAGCACGTGAGAGGCCTCTTCGACAATCGCATCTATTTTTGTCCCTAAGTGAAATGTCGCACAGAGCTTACTAGCAAGTACTTGCGGCAAAAACCCCACACCCTTTTTAAAGGAGATCATTACATTTGACTGTTTTTTTGATTGCTTTTGACGAGGCGAAAGAAGCGCTCCCAGCACGACAGAGCCAAATTTTTTCTCTTTTTCATAGATACTCCCAAAACAGCTCTGCATGGAAAGAGAGTGAGGGTCTGCTCCATAGATACCGTAAGTGAGTGGGTCGATACACCTTGAGACCATTGAGCGACCAAAACGGCGCTCAAAAAATGAGGCCACACTTTCGTCATCCTGCCTGCCTCGAGGAATAAATAATTCCTTGATACAAGCCTTCAGGCACATTCTACCTAAAGAAGAACTGCAGAGTGCATATAAAGAGCTCGGTACCGGCTCGAGCGCACCCTTATGTACCAGGTATCTGGTTCTACTCTCCTCTCTTGCCTCAATCACCTCTTCCGTAATCCCGAGCTCCTCGATCAAATCGAGGATGATCTTTCCCGCTCCCTTGGTACGAAGGCTTCTCGGACCACATTCGTAGCGTTGTCCATTTTTCTCTAGCGTATAGAGCTGGCCACCAACTCGCTCCTTTTCATCGAAAATAGAGATGTCTAAAGTGCTAGAATTTTGCTGTAAAAACCACGCAAGCGAAAGGCCTGCAATCCCTGCGCCTATAATTGCTACTTTCATGTTGTAAACACCCTCTTACAGCCCGTGCCCGATTTTATACTTTTCCTTCACAAAATCCTAGCCTCTTTTTCTTTGCTTAAAGTAAAGTTTGAGTAATAACAACAGCTTGCATCGGGCACGGGCAGGGGCACGGGCACGGGCACGAACCAGTTTTACAGGTTACATCATGCAAAGCGTAAGTTCTCTCATCAACAACTTCCCTGCCAAGCTCTTACAAGAGGCAGACTTTGTACAGTTTCTAGAGGCTGCTTCGCACTCCTGCATACAGTATGTAGAGGATTCCAATGAGGGCCTCATACGAGAAACCTACCTTTCGCACATAAGAGAGAGCGAAGACGCATACAATAAAAATCACGACAAAGCTCTACAAAACACACTAGAAGAATTCGAAACCGATGAGAAAAATAAAACGCTCTATTCTCTAGACCAAAAACTCTATATGCAAAAAAAGGTTCGGCACCTTTATGTCGCTGAACAGCGACTGCTCTACAAGGAATTCCACGCTGCAATCTCCAGATGCTGTCATTGCAGTCTTCCTTTAAAACAGCTAGATGGTCAATTTACTCGTGACCGCTTGCTGCACCTATTAGAGGCCCAATATGGTCCAACGACCGATGATAGAAAGATGATACTTGATGAAAAAAATGACACCAGACTCATCCGTCAAATACTCAACCCCAGGGAGAAGGCATATACACCTGTTTTTTCTGAATTTGCCAAAAGAGCCATAGAGTACTTAAACCAGGCAAAAGGTACCACCCCCGGCATCCATTGCGCAAGGAGCCTCATTGCCTATGTATCAGCACTTAAAGCTCTCAAGCAGGAAGGCATCAAGAAAATAAAAGATCAGTGCAAAATGGTGGAGCAGCCGCCTTTGTCACTATCTGCTTTTTCCCTGCAGGAGCTACACCAGGTATGTTATCTAACGCAACAAAAGGTCTCCTGCCTGAGCCAATTACTGCAGCTTTCAATGCCATCAGAGAGCGGAGAAGCAGCAAATGCTTTGGATAAGCCCGCTGCCACCTTTTTCGAGCACGTACAGAAGTGCAAGATTGCACTTCACGATCTTATTGAACGGCTCGAGCATATGCAAGAGGCGAAAAAGCAGACACTCTGTAAAGGAATGGCCAAATTGCAACTAAGCGATACGGAAAATGAACCTAGTAGTGATATGGATGTTTTCGATCCAATAGAGAGCTACCTCTCTATCTTTAAAATAACAAACCAGATCTTTAACGCAATAAGTGGATTTTACTCCCTATGAATAACGATTCACCGCGTGCTATAGGCCTAGGAGCGCAACTTCCTGTAACATTATTCGATAATGGGTTTTTGAAATTCGTTGAAGCAAACGTAGGTCTTCTTATAGGCTATCACACTCAGCTTCCCTACACTACCCCTGAACGAACTGTCGCTGTGAAGACCTATATTAAACAGATGGACAACATTGAAAAACAATACAACAAATCTCATGCTTTAGCACTTTCAGAATTTGAAAAAAACATACAACAAGATTTACCAATAGAAGAGAAATATCGACTAATTCTTCAAAAAGAAGATGAATTATTAAATCGTGAATTACATGAACGCTATGGAAAAGCCCATTGCGGGATAGTAAAATTAAAAATTGATGATGATACCTTTGCAAAACATAGATGGTTGAAAGTGCTGGTGAATGGCTATAAGTGTAAAGCCGCTGAACAGGAAAAACGGATTTTAGAGTGTGAAGACCTGGAGCTTTTCAAATCAAATCTTGGCGTTGGAGGAGAAGGAGACGATAGAAGCCCATTTGGCAAATTTTCGAAAAATGTAATTCATCTTCTAAAAGAAAAATCGACAGAAATTCTTAACGAGCAGGGAATTAATGAGGAGGAAATCTATCTCAATCAAGAAAAGCTAAAAATAATAAGCCTGGATAAACGATTCATTCTCTTGTCTGAGACTTTTATCGATTGCTTTTGCTTTCTGGGGCATATACAAGGCTCTTCCTTACATGAAATAAAAAACATATGGGAAAACCGCAAACTTAGCAGAAAGGAGAGCGCTCGTCTCTATTCTCCTGAGCTACAACTCAGTAATTTTGTAGCATATCAGAACATCTTTTCCAAGATAATTAAGGGGGAAATCATCCCTATTTCCGAACTGGCCCCCTCTTCAACTCTCTCAAAGTCAGCAGAACCCAATACCACTGACCATACGACCAAAGAGAAATCTCATTCTAAAAAATCCACCGATCCGAACCATAAAAAGAACAAATTCAAGAGAAAAAGCCGCTCTTACTCTGTAGACCAGACCAAACTCGCTGCAGAAGAATCGGATGCCGAAAAAATAGATCGTCTGGATGCGCTCGCAGCCAATTTTTTTAAAGAGATCCCTATTCTCCTCACGCCACTGCGTAATTTCCTCTGCCTCCTACAGGTGCACCTAGAGGTAGATTTCACTTCCCAGGAGCAGACCCGGGCAAAAGCATTAGAAACTGACCCTCATACTCCAACTTCAAGTGTCCTGGATGATAGTGCCGCTGATATCAACAGAATAAAGAACTACATCAAGATTTTGAAGATAACACAGGCTGTCTTTGAACAGATTGTCGCCGCCACACCTAAATAGCTTTGGAAAACTGACGCGGCCCCTCTTTTTTGTGGAAATAGCGGTCGAAGCAGGCACTGATGTTGCGAATAAAGAGGATACCAAGAGCTGTTGCCCTAACAGATACCGGATCAACAGACACAAGTCCAAGGTCGATCAACGGCTTTAGCCTCTCCCTTTCTTGGTGAAAATAGCCATCAAACGAAGTGCCGAATTTGAGCTGAAACTGCGCTTTATCAACGGCAAAATCACACATCAGCCGCTGGATGACCCACTGACGCAGGAGATCGTCGGGAGAGAGAATTTTTCCACGAAATGTAGCAAGCTTTCCCTCATCTAGAAGTTGATAATAGGTAGAGAGCTCTTTGACGTTCTGGAAATAGCCATCACCCACCGACCCTATAGAGGTAATGCCAAGGCCAATTAAATCATCGGCCGGCAGCACCGTATAGCCCTGAAAATTACGCCTCAATGTTTTTGCCTTAAAGGCCTCTACAAGTTCATCTCCGGGAAGAGCAAAGTGATCCATCCCAATAGCCACATATCCGGCCCCTAGCAGCAGCTTTCTTGCAGCCAGATACATGCCAAATTTTTCATGCGTTGAGGGAAGCGTCTCTTCTTTAATCGCCTTTTGATGGGGCTTTAGCCAGGGTATCTTAGCATAGGAAAAGAGCGCGATCCTGTCTGGCCGCATCTCAAGAATGGCGTGAACAGTCTCTCGAAATGTTGCAACTGTCTGAAAAGGAAGGCCATAGATCAAATCGAGGTTAATGCCTTGGAATTCAAGAGATTGCGCAAGCCGGAAGGTCTTTTGCGTTACCTCAAGACTTTGCCGCCTTTTAATAGCCTCTTGAACCCATGCGTTGGTGTCTTGCACGCCAAAACTTACGCGAGTAAAGCCCAATTTCTTGAGCAGCTTGAGCTTTGCCCCCTCATCCTCAACCACTGTCCTAGGATCGATTTCCATCGCAATTTCTGCGTGAGCGTCCAGTGGAAAGGCCGACACGATTTTAAAAAATATTCTTTCTAGCTGATCCTGGGTAAGCTTTGTGGGGGTCCCTCCTCCAAAATGGAGCTGACAAATTGGCGCACGTCCACCAATAGCTGCAGAGACCAGCTCTATTTCTTTACACAGGTAGTTGACATATGTTTCCTCATTTTCGGGCCGTCGATTCAGGATGACGGAGCAGCCACAAAAGAGGCACATGGTCTTACAAAAGGGGATATGCACATAGAGCGAAAGCGGGTTACTTCTCTTAGCTATTTGTGACAGATGCCTCTCATACACCTCAGGAGTAGTCGACTCCCAAACCGGTGCCGTGGGATAGCTTGTATATCGAGGAACGGGCTCATTAAGCCGGGAGAGCAGCGTGTCATCAAAAGTCTCGTACACAGGCTATCAAAGCCTCCACATTTGCGCGAGGAGTCTCTGGCAAGATCCCATGGCCAAGATTAAAGATAAAGGCCGGATCGTCTCTCATCTGCTCCATAATGCGCAGCGCCTCTTTACGTACAACAGACGGGCTTGTTAAGAGAATATCGGGATCGAGATTGCCTTGAAGACAAATGTCCTTTCCCAAGGAGCTTCGTATCTTTGGTAAATCTGCCTGCCAGTCGAGGCTAATTCCTTGAGGCTTAATAGCTGCAAGCTCATGTGCATAGAGCGATGAGCCTCTACAAAAGAGAATAATGGGACACGGCTTAAGCCCCTTCATCACCTTGTCCATAAAATTGGCTGCAAAGGCTTGAAACTGAGGGGCCGGCAGCACATTTGCCCAGCTGTCAAAGATCTGGATAGCGTCAACGCCTGCATCAATTTGTGCGTTGAGATGTTCAATCGTTGCCATAGCAAGAATGTCTAGCAATCGAGTAAAAGATTCAGGCTCTTGAAAGAACCACCTCTTTGTCTTGCGCATCAGTCGGGAACTTCCCCCCTCTATCAGGTAGGTCGCAAGGGTAAATGGAGCCCCTGCAAAACCTATGAGCGGAACTGTGAGTGTTCTTTTTAATTGCCTGATTGCTTCGTAAACATACTGCAGCGATCCTACTATATCTCTACCGACAAGCTGCGTAAAATCGGCCTCAGGTGAGAGCGGTGGATCAATGATCGGACCTACAGCCTCTTCAAAGCGAAGCGTGAAGCCTAGTGCCTCGCTAATGAGAAGGATATCAGAAAAAACAATTGCTGCATCAAACCCAAAAGCATCTATGGGCAGCTTTGTCACCTCAGTGATGAGCTCCGGGGTGCGAAAGAGCGTGAGAAGATCATGGCGTTTGCGTATGGCCTGGTACTCATGCATGTACCTTCCAGCCTGGCGCATCAGCCACAGAGGCGGACGGCCAGATCTATTTTTTCCTGAGAGAGCCTGCAAAGCCAAGTTATTCATTGTAGAGTAAGCGCTCCAAAATGGCATCGACTGTAAAACCAAACTCTCGAGCAAGAGCGCCGGCAGGCGCAGATGCACCGAAACTCTCCATGCATATCGCAATGCCATCAAGGCCGATATACTTGTGCCAACCGGTATCGGCTCCAGCTTCGATACTTACCCTTCGACCAATGTCTCCTCCTAAAACAGCCATCTTGTATTCGCTATTTTGACGGTCGAATAGCTGCGTACAAGGCATAGAAATGACTCTTGTAGGTTTGCCAAGCTTTTCAAGCTCGAGCGCTGTATCTAGAGCAAGTGGCAGCTCAGACCCGGTAGCTATAAGGGTAAAGGCGCACTTTCCACTCTCTTGCTTAACGATGTACCCTCCTCTTCCAACTCCTTGATTGAAAGGCACTTGCGTCTCTACTCGGTCGGCCACATTTTGTCTCGATAGAATCAAGCAGGTGGGGCCATGGTACTGAAGAGCCGCGATCCAGGCCATTTTCGTCTCGTGAATACCGGATGGACGTATGACTGTCAGGTTTGGAATGGCACGAAGCGAAGCAATATGCTCGATAGGCTGGTGCGTAGGACCATCTTCGCCAAGAAAGATCGAGTCGTGCGTAAACTGGTAGATCACCTTTCGTTTCATCAGAGCTGCAAGCCGGATGGCATTTCTCATGTAGTCTGAAAAGGTCAAAAAAGTGCCAATAAAGGGAATAATCATGTGGGTCTGTCGAAGGCCGGTAGCAATCGTCGCCATGCCAAATTCGCGAACGCCAAACTTGATGTTGCGCCCTTTGAAATTGCCGGGTGTAATTGCAGGAAATGCCTTCAGCCAGGTGTAGTCTGAACAGGAGATATCAGCCGACCCTCCATAGACCCCATGGCAGAGTCCGGCTAAAAAGTTAACCACATCCTGAGAGGCCTTTCTACCCGACGTTGGGCCTTTGATCTCGAGCGCATTGAGCTGCTCCTCTATGTTAGAGGGGACGAAATCGTGCGCCATCTGATCCAGCTCTTTTTTCTTTTCAGGGAAGCTGCGAGACCAGCTTTCTAACTGGGCATGCCATTGCTCTTCCGCGGCCATCTCTGTATGGTGTCTGTTGGTGAAGAAATCTTTTACCTGTTGAGAGATATAAAATTTCTCTAATGGAAGCCCTAAAGCAATTTTTGTCGCCTTGACCTCCTCTTCTCCAAGAGGTGATCCATGCACTTTACTGGTACCTGCTTTATGAGGAGATCCCTTCCCAATAACCGTCCGTGCGATAACCAGAATTGGACGCTTCTGCTCTCTTTTTGCCTCAGATATCGCGTAATGAATCTCATCGAGGTTATTGCCATCTATTTCAACGACATCCCAACCATAGGCCAGGTATCTCGCTTTCGTAAGCTCAGAGCAGGACTCTGAAAGAGGACCATCGAGTGACACCTGATTTGCGTCGTAGATGACAATCAGATTGTCAATCTTTAAGTGGCCTGCAAGTGAAGAAACCTCAGAGGTGCAGCCCTCCATGATACAGCCATCTCCCACGAGAGCATATACCTTGTTGTCAAAGAGCTTGTAGTCGGGTGTATTGAATTTTTCAGCGAGAATTTTATACCCAAGCGCCATTCCTACAGCGTTACCCAAACCCTGCCCAAGTGGCCCGGTTGTGGTCTCTACTCCATCAGTCTCTAGCGATTCAGGATGGCCCGGTGTCTGAGAATGGAGCTGGCGAAAGTTCTTGATCTCCTCTAAACTCAGATTGAATCCGGCCAGGTGAAGGCAGGAGTAGAGGAGCATCGAACCATGCCCTGCCGAGAGGATAAATATATCTCGATTTAGCCATTTCGAATCTTTGGGATTGTAGCGCATTGCATAGCCGTAGAGGTAAGCGCCAATCTCTGCACATCCCATAGGAAGTCCGGGATGGCCGGAGTCTGCTTTTTGCACAGCATCCATAGATAAATGTCTGATTGTGTTGGCAACCTTTGCGAGCATCTGCTTGAGGTCCTCATCTAGTGGCCTTTCAAATTTTAAATCTTTGAACTCGTCAATCATAGCTCTCTCTTTCATAAAAAAACATTTGCAAAAGAATTCAACTTTTGAATAAAAAATAATTTAACCGTGAAAACACCCAAAACTTAAAAAGTTTGTAGGCGTGGGTTTGACAACTGTAGCTCTATATTAAAAATGGTGCAAGAAAAAAGGAGATGTAGCGATGACGTTCATCCTGCCAATAATGGAGCAATTTGCATCTAGCATATCCTCTTCTCGTGATGTGGGGGCTATACCGTGGCCATTCAACCACATTACTCAAGGATTGAGTCTGGCGCATGCAGGCAGTTTTGCAATCGATCAGTTGAGTGAAAACAACAAAAATGTCAGTCTATCCACACTTGCCCTGCATCATGTCATCAACCAGCAGCCATTTATCCCTGAGCTGGCAAGGGCAATTCTTATTGCTCGCAGAGCTTTATCGGTGTTTCAGCAGGCAAATCAAGTCAAAAAAGTGCAAAACTCTCTTATTTCTGTCGTGTCTGGGAGCTTTCCTGTTCCTGTCCGCCTGCTTCGAGAAACAAAGACGCCGCATACAGAATTTCTTGATACCGTGCCTCAATTTTTTTCAGAGTTTTTGCTGACAGCCCAGCAGGCAATGCGCAATATTGAACAGCTCTTCCATGCCACAGTATCTTGTGGACGGGCATGCCTTGAATTTGCATTCTCCCTTAATCCCGATAAAATTACGCAGTTTGAAGCAAATGCAACGTGCGCATCTAATATCGACACCATCTGCGATGAGCTCAAAAAAGACCCTAAAAAGCTATCAAGAGAGATAGAAGCGAATGCAGAGACGCTTGACAGCATACTTCCCTCAATAAATCCAAGATGGACTGCGAAAAACCTCTCAGCCTGGATTACACAGGGAGTTGAAACGGTAGTAGAGGTGCATAAGGTCGCAAAAACAACTTTAGAGCTCTTCGTAGAAACTGTGCAGCAGTGTGCATTTATTCTTTCAAGCATTACGGTTGGCTCGTCGACGCCTCCGCTTGGCGTAGGGACAGTCCCCAAAGAATATACACAGGGCCCTATCCATCAGTACTACGAGATTGGCAAAGGTAAGGCTAAATAATTATCTTGCAAAAGTACTCCCCCGCTTTTATACTTTTTCCTCTGTCTGTAAGAGGGGAGATATACCATGCAGCACACACACGATGTTCGAAAACATTTTCTTGATTATTTCAGACAACAGGGGCATGCCATCATCGCCTCTTCTCCTGTCGCCCCCTTAGACGATCCGTCACTACTCTTCACAAATGCCGGCATGAACCAGTTCAAAGATGTCTTTCTTGGAAAGAGCGTACGAGACTACCAGCGTGCAGCAACTTCGCAAAAATGCATTCGCGTAGGCGGAAAGCATAACGACTTAGAAAATGTTGGCCATACAGCAAGACACCTCACCTTTTTTGAAATGCTTGGCAATTTTTCGTTCGGAGAGTATTTCAAAGAAAAAGCTATTCAGTTTGCCTGGGAAGTGTCTACTAATATTTTTAAATTCAATCCAGAATTTCTCTGGATATCCGTATTTGAAAAAGATGACGAAGCCTACCAGCTCTGGACCAAATTTATCCCTGAATCGCGGATCGTACGCATTGGCGAAAAAGACAACTTCTGGGCCATGGGAGATACAGGGCCATGCGGGCCATGCTCTGAGCTCTTCTACGACAAGGGAGCGCAGTTTGGAAGCGCCACAAATCCAGCTAATGACCTCTCCGGAGAGCGATTTATGGAATTCTGGAACCTTGTCTTTATGCAGTACAACAAAAGAGCGGATGGCACTCTAGAGCCACTTCCAAAGCCATCCATTGACACAGGAGCTGGACTTGAGCGTGTCATGAGCCTTATTCAGGGTAAGGAAAATGTCTTTGAAACCGATGTGCTCAGAGGTATAATCGCAAGTATTGAAGAGCTCTCTCAAATCCCCTACGTTGCACATGATGCCCGCGCCCCTGCCTTTTGCGTGATCGCTGACCACCTGCGCTGCCTCTCGTTTGCCATTGCCGACGGCGTTCAGCCAAGTAACGTAGAGCGAGGATATGTACTCAGAAAAGTACTTAGACGCGCTGTACGCTATGGAAAAATGCTCGGATTTGAAAAGCCCTTTTTGGCACTGCTTTTACCACGCCTCATCGAAATCATGGGTAAAGACTATAAAGAGCTCATCATTGCCAAAGAGCGCATTGCCGATGTTTTGACTCAAGAAGAAGAGGCCTTTTTCCGCACCCTTAAGCGCGGAGGGAACATCCTGAACCAGATTATCGAAAACTCTAAAGAACAGATCTCAGGAAGCGATGCCTTCAAACTGAAAGACACCTACGGCTTTCCTCTTGAAGAGGTGCAGCTCATTGCGAAAGATTACGACCTCCAGGTAGATATTAAGGGTTTTGAAACACTTGAAAGAGAAGCAAAAGAAAAATCGCGAGCTGCCCAGAAGAGCACCTCTCAGGTTGCGGAAGAAAACCTCTACGCCGACTTTATCGCAAAGCATGGCCAATGCCTCTTTGTAAGAGATGGCTCTGGAGTTGTCACAGGAAAGGTACTAGCCATTGTTTCTGATGGCCAGTTTAGAGACTGCCTGGAAGAGGGACAAGAGGGCATGGTTATCCTCGATAAGAGCGGCTTTTATGCCGAGATGGGCGGACAGGTTGGCGACTCGGGAGAAATCACCTCCGGTCCAAACTGCTTTTCAGTTGCCACAGTACAGAGTCCCTTTAAGGGAGTTATTGCCCACATAGGCAAACAGACACAAGGGCGTCTTTCTGTTCATGATACCGTAGAGGGAGCTATCGACAAAACACGCCGCCAGCGCATTGCAAACAACCACACAGCCACTCACCTTCTCCACTGGGCCTTAAGACAGGTACTAGGAGAGCACACAAAGCAGACAGGATCGGTCGTCGATGAGAGCAGGCTGCGCTTCGACTTCAACCATCCCAAGGCGCTGACCGAAGAAGAAATTCGCGCAATTGAGCTGATGTGCAACGAAAAAATCCGCGCTAATATTGCTCTTTCTACTTATGAGCTTCCCTACGAAGAGGCTCAAAAAAGAGAAGATATTATGCAGTTCTTTGGTGAAAAGTATGGCAATGTCGTTCGCGTAGTTGACATCAACTTTTCTAAAGAGCTTTGTGGGGGCACACATACGAGCCATACAGGCAACATAGGCTATTTTCGCATTGCGAAGGAGAGCAGCATCGCTGCCGGCATCCGCCGTATTGAGGCGGTGACAGGTCATGAGGCAGAAAGCATTGCCTACCAGTCTGACCGGACACTACAGGAGTTAAGCACGCTTCTTAAAACACCCCTTTCAAA